>JBNMJK010000036.1:0-27645 GCA_050873765.1 Sodaliphilus sp. | reverse complement strand
CCACAACAAGGCATCTCCGATGCCATAAATATGCTCTTTGCCATATCTATTGCAAATGTCTCCTTGGGGAAAAACGGTTATAAATTGTAAGGATTTTCAGCCTCGACTCTGTAAAATGTGATTTTTTCAGTGCTCTCGATACTTCGCGTCCGCCCATCAACAATTTGTTTTTCTGCACTATAGGTGGACGCGAAGTATCGCGTCCCTGCCATTATTGATGGGAGGGGTGCTTTAGAATGTTGATTATCAGATGGGGAGCGGGGTGTGCCGCATAATATGCCAGGTGCTGGCTTTGCTACAAAAGTGGAGCACTCAAGCTGCTACTCTTTTGCGAGAGAGGCGACCGAGTGCTCCGTATAGGAATCAAGGTTTAGTTCCCTGAGAGGAGCAAGATAAATACTTGCGCACCACCCTGCACCTCTCGCTTGCTAATTTATAGGATTTGTGTTTTTTCGGTGTTGTCATCAATCGTTTTTTCTTTATCATCAATAGAAAAAACGTTTATCATTAATTTGCGAATAATGATAAACGTTGTATTAAAATTGCTGATTGTCAGTTTATTGCTATGAGTTTGACTGCCTTTTCTGCTTGGCAATCCATTCGGTGGGAGAGATGCCCTCTTGTGTTTTGAATGCCCTGGTGAAATTGGGGTGATTGGCGTAGCCGCTTTGCTCTGCAATGGCTTGAAGCGTGTGGTCGGGGTGCAGCTGCATAAGCCGTTTGGCCTCCTCGATGCGAAGGTAAGGCAGCCATTTGCGGAAGCTGGTGGCAGAAGTGTTGTTGCAGAGATAAATGTTGAGCGCCGATGCCGATACGCCCATCTGCTTCAGCGCCACCCCGATGGTGAGGCTGGGGTCGGTAAAGTGCTTATTATCCACCCATTCCTCAATGCGCTTGGCCACATCTTCAGAGACGTAGAGGTCATGAACATCTTCCTCAATGAGCTGAGCCTCCTGTATTTCATCGTTCACTTCGATAGTTTCCGCCATATTGTAGCCGTAAAGGCAAAATTCCACCACCACCCACAAAAACACGATTAAAATGATCGTGCCCAGAATGGCGTAGAGCCACAGCGTGGACGTAAGCCCCAGCCATGGGGTGAAAAGCGAGAACATCAGCACCACGTTCATGGCCTTGGCTGTGTAGCGTAGTGTTTCGTGCCGCTCTTGCAGTTCCTCGTCGGTGAGACTTGTGCTTGCCTTTTTCAGATCGTGGTGCAGCACCCCCGACATTTTGAGGATTTCGTAAAACAGGCAGATGGCAATCACAAATGTGGCCGATGCAAAGGGATTGTCGTCGTTGATAAGCGTGTCTGACACCAGCCCGTAGATGAAAACCACCGCGCAAACCACACCGAAAAGCAACGTGCGCTTGATGAGTGATTTCATCTCGTGACCTGCGCGCAGCAGATATATGTTGCCCAAAAAGATGGACGGAATCACAATGGTGAGAAACATAACCGTGATGCACCACGACAGCGTGGTGCTCTGCTCGCGGAAATGCCCGAAGAATTGCAAGAAATTGTGCACGCACAGCATGGCGCAGCCTGTGAATATCAGCCATCGGGCTTGGTTATACACGCGGAGCTGGCTCTTTCCACGGTTGACAAACACGAGGATAACCGAGAGCACAAGCATAGTGATGGCACCTGCGAAGCGAGCGCCGGTGATGAGGTCGTATCCAATGTCGTAAGGAACCTGCATTTTAATTTTTTCCCCAATTAAGTTTTTTGTCGTTAGTGGTAATATTTGAATTAGCTAAACCTCTCGTTGAGTAGTTAAACAAATAGAATTAGTTGGTCTCACAAAGTTAATGATTTTTACAAAAAATGCCAAAAAAACTTCAAAAGATTGTGCTGATGTTTTGCAAAACAGAAAATGAAGCGTGTGTGTTTTAGATGTGCGAGTTTTTCTCTACCTTTGAAAATTACTTGATATCATATTTCGATTAATCCTATCTTTTATATTCTGTAAACCGCATGAACCGAACATTTGCTTTACTGGCGTTGCTGCTGACAGCCTTTGCTGCCATGGGCCAACGTATTTTTAGCGTAGTGACTTGCCCCGCCGAAAATGCAGCGGTGGCCATGAACGTGAGTTGGGCCACCGACCCCGGCACTAAATCAACCGAAGTGATTTTCACCGAAGCCTCCGACAAACTGTGGCGCCACACCCAGCGCGCCACTGATGTGGAGCGGCAATTGTGCTCCACTTTCGACAGCATATTCAGCAAATCGGCGCAGAATGAAGATGTGTGTGAGCGGTGGACATTCAGCAAATGCGGCGTGACGCTCAAGAAGCTCAAGCGCGACACCGAATATATGTATCGCGTGGTGGCCGACGGCACACGCACCCCCATCTATCATTTCCGCACCGCCGGGGCGAAATGCTGGAGCGCGTGTGTGATATCCGACTTTCACCACTACACCCCGCTGCCAGCCCGGCTCCAGTCGGCGATGGCGATGATCGACACCATTTGCCATAAAGACCCCTCGCTCGACTGGGTGCTGCACCTTGGCGACGTGACGGCATGGGGCGGAAGCTACTCGTTTTGGAAAACGATGTATGAGGAGCCTGTGTTTCGCAAATATATGTGGGCTGGTGTAATTGGCAACCACGATTTTATGAGCCGCAAGTATGCAAAATGCACCAACCAGTATTTCCGTTTCGCCAACCACTATCCCCTTAATGGCTATGCCGGAGAGGAGGGCGTGAGCTACTTTTTCCACTATGGCGATGCGCTGTTTGTGATGCTCGACAGCGAGGCGATGCGCTCCGATGAGGGCTTAGCTCAGGCTCAGGAATGGTTCCGCAAGGTGATGAAGACGGAGCGAGGCAAAGCACGCTATGTGATTGTGTGTGAGCATTACCAGTGGTTTTATGGCAACGACGGCAAAACCTCGCAGTATGCGCGATGGGCGAAATTGTTCGATGAATTCGGCGTGGATCTTGCCCTTGCAGGCAACAATCATATATATGTGCGCACCAGCGCACTATATGATGGAGCCGCCACAGATGGCACGAAAGGCACGGTGTATGTACAGACAGCCTCAAGCGACAACGAGCGTGGACAAGCCGCTCGAGAATGGACACTTAACCGCGACATCATCAAGAAGATATGGACTGAGGGCGCGCACACGGTGAGTGCCATGCACCTCGATGCCACGCCAAAGGCTTTGACGCTCACACTCTACGACCGACACGGCACCGCCATCGACCAGGTGAAGGTGCCTGCAAAACTCTAAACAATTGCGTATTTTCGGATATTTTGCCCAAAAACAATTACGTATTTTCGGAGGATTTGGTCCAAAACAATTGCGTATTTTCGGAGATTTTGCTCAAAAACAATTGCGTAATAACTGAAAATCAATTAATTTTGCTCTTGTATAAAAATGTTGGAAAAATATGGGAGTGCAAGTGTTTAAAAGAAAGTTGTATTCAAGACTTCTTGAATGGAAGCAAACACAAAATGGCAGAACTGCTATTCTTGTGGAGGGGGCGCGCCGTGTTGGAAAATCCACGCTGGTGGAACAGTTCGCAAAAAATGAGTATGAGTCATATCTACTTGTTGACTTCAACAAGGCATCGAAAGACGTGATAGCTTTGTTTGACAACTTGATGGATTTGGATTTTATTTTTTTACAGCTTCAGACACTTTATAATGTAGTGCTGGTAAAAAGGAAGTCTGTCATCATCTTTGACGAAGTGCAGCGTTGCCCACAAGCTCGTCAGGCCATAAAATATCTTGTGGCCGACGGCAGATACGATTATATAGAGACAGGCTCGCTCATCAGTATTAAAAAGAACACACAAAATATCACCATACCAAGTGAGGAGGAACGGGTGTCATTGCTACCGATGGACTTTGAGGAATTCCGCTGGGCTCTTGGCGATGATGCCACAGTGCCGTTGCTGAGGCAATTTTACGACAGGTGTTTGCCTCTGGATAAAGCGCATCGCCAGAAAATGAGGGATTTGCGGCTATATATGCTTGTGGGAGGTATGCCACAAGCGGTGAATGCTTATATCGAAACGAACAATTTCAGCATAGTTGACAACGTGAAACGTGGTATCATCAAGATTTATCAGGAAGATTTCCAAAAACTTGACCCTTCAGGCCGACTTGAAACGCTTTACATGGAGATACCTTCACAATTGAGCCGCAATAGTAACCGCTACAAGCCATTTTCTGTGGTGGGCGATGTTGACAATGACAAACTGTTTGAATTCATGAGAAATCTGGAGGACAGTAAAACCACGCTGTTCTCCTTCCATTCAAATGACCCGAACATAGGAATGTCGCTCACCAAAGATATATCAAAATTCAAGATTTTTTGCGCTGACACGGGGCTGTTTGTGACACTGGCATTTTGGGACAAAAGTTTCACGGAAAACGTGGTGTATCAGAAATTGCTGTCCGACAAGCTGCCTACAAATCTTGGCTATGTTTACGAGAATCTTGTGGCCCAGATGTTGGTGGCATCGGGGAATAAATTGTTTTATTACACCTGGAAGAAAGACGACACCCACTATTATGAGATAGACTTTCTGCTCTCACGAGGTGCCAAACTGCGCCCGATTGAAGTGAAGTCGTCGGGTTATAATAGCCATGCCTCTCTTGATGCCTTCTGTGCGAAGTTTTCGCATATAGTAGATGCGAGCTATCTTGTCTATACCAAAGACTTGAAAAAGGATAATGGTACGCTTTTGGTGCCGATATATATGACACCATTTCTGTAACTACCTGTAAGGCTTCATGTAGTGTGTGCGCATTCCAGTTAATCTGATTTTTTGGGTTAGATGTGGGGGCAGTGGGGGCATGGCTCCTGGCTGGGTGCATACATACGCCGACACTTCGATGGCGAGCTGGTGGGCTACGGCAGTGGAGCAGCCCGACACGAGTGCCGCACAAAAAGCCCCGGTGAAAGCGTCGCCAGCGCCCACGGTGTCGGCAACCGTTATTTTCGGGGCGGGAATGTGCAGTGTGTGCCTTCCGTCCAGAACGTAGGCACCATCTTCTCCACAAGTGAGAATGAGCATAGGAATGAGGTAGCGGTGCATCAGTTCGTGGCAGGTGTAGGCATGGTTTTTGAGTACTTCCGCTTGAAATGCCGGTGGCACCGCCGGAATATCCAGCATCTTTTCCAAGATGCAGATTTCATCATCATTGATTTTGAGAATGTTGCAAGCGTGGAGCGACTGTTCCACCACATCGCGCATGTACCAGTTCTGGCGCAGGTTGATGTCGAACACCTTGAGGCTGAAAGCCGGCATCTCGTGCAGAAAACTCATAATGGTGCGCCTCGTGTGCTCGCCACGCTGAGCAAGTGTGCCGAAGCAAACACACTGCGTGTGGCGTGCTATGCGTTTCATCTCAGGTGTGAAAGGTATGTGGTCGTAGGCCACGCCAGGCTGTATGTCGTAGCTGGGTATGCCATCGGTAGAAAGCGTCACTTGCACGGTGCCTGTGGGATATGGCACTTCCTCAAGCAGGGAATTGAGTCCCTTTTCTGTGAGCGTGCGCCGAGCCTGGGCGCCGAGTGCATCGTGGCCAATTGCGGAAATCACCATACTGTTAAGCCCAAACTGCGAGGCGTGGTAAGCAAAATTGGCGGGAGCGCCCCCTAACTGTGCGCCGTTGGGCAGACAGTCGAACAGCACCTCACCAATTCCCACGATATACATATCCTGATTCATAGTCAAAGTCCTTTTTATTGAAAGCTACCACAAAAGTAGGAAACTCGTGCGGAAATATCCCCACCAAAGCCATGAAAAATGAAGAATCCCGGCTGCATTCACGGGTGCCGGCCACAGCGAGGAGAGGCGTGGGGGAGATGTGCGCTGGTAAAGAAATTTTGCTTTTTTTGCTCCATTCCAATAAAAGTATTAATTTTGCAGGCTAAAATTCTAAAAATACAAAGAAATGCAGAAAACTATTACAACATTCTTGATGTCCTTGGCATTTTGCCTTTGTCTTTCGGCTCAGGCTTCTGCACAGGGCATGAACAAAGTGGCAGCGCGGAAAAGCGGTGCCGAAACCACCTGGAAGTACCTCGGAAAGGGCACAATGATTGACGGCTGGGTGGTGCCAGGACTGGCTCCCACAAAAGGCGAAGAGCTGAATCCCACCGACTATGCCTTCAGCGTTGACATTTACGAGAGCACCGAAACAGCCCATGTGTATAAATTGGCAAGCCCTTGGACTTCCGCATCATTTCCATTCCTCGACAAGAACGAAAACAAGGAGGCTCACGACCTCGTTATCGATGCGTCGAACCCAGAGTTTGTGAAAGTGGAGCCACAGGTGTCGGGATTTGTGAATGTGGACAAGAGCCGCACCAACTTCTCCGACCCGTTCTATATTGGCAACGCCGGCTGCTACTTCAATGAGGAGGAAGGCTACAGCGAGGCCGACATTATTCAATATCACTTCAATTCCACATTCAAAGATGGAGTAATCACCATTGTGTCGCCACGATTTGGCAAGGCCGCAAAGGGCAACAGCTATGGCTACAACTGGCAGGGCGAATTTAACACCGTAATCACCCTCCCTACAGAGCAGCCTGCAGAGCAATGGAAGTCGGCTGGCACTGCCTCATTCACCGATGGCTTCCTTTCGCCAGGATTCTCATCAAGCACCGACGCTTACACCTGGAACGTGGAGGTGGAGGAAAGCACCACCACAGCCGGTCTGTATCGCTTGGTGAACCCATATTCTGCCGCAGGCTGCCCCTTGGCTTCAAAGAACCTCGACAGCAACCCTGCTTATGTGCGCATCGACGCTTCTGACCCCGACATTGTGGTGATCCAACCACAATACACTGGCTTCAAGGCAGAGCACAGCGGCGAGACCATCAACTTCTACATCGGCAACGATGCCGGCATCTATGTGGCCGACGGCATCTCAAAGGCTGATTTGAAGGCATCTTCCACTTTCGCCTCAAAAATCGACAAGATGGTGGACGGTGTGATCACCATCAAAAAGCCATTGTTCGGCAAGAACGCCACCAGCGAGTTCGGATATGAGTGGACCGACGGCGAAGGCCAGTCGATCGTATATCCAGCCACTATCGAGTTCCATATGCCATCATCTATTGGCACCGTAGAGGCCGACAGCAACGCCAAGGCAGAGTACTACAATCTGCAAGGTATTCGCGTAGCCAACCCACAGAAGGGCTGCATCTACATTGTGAAGAAAGGTGGCAAGGCATCAAAGATCGTGCTGTAAGCGCAAACTGAAAAATAAGCAATAGTTCTTCGCACGAACTATAGGCAAAACAAGCCCCCGAACCTAATCAAACTTGGGTTCGGGGGCTTACTTCTTTATAGCTGTATCATGTTTATAGCATGTATCATGCCTGCTTGGGCGCAGGGTGGCTGCTATTGCTGCTGGCGCTCCACCTCGCGACAGATGAAAAGTTTGTCGCTGGGGCGGATTTTCGTGTCGGTCTTGATGGAGAACCGCTCGCCCTTCTTCGTAGTGTCCACAGGCTTCAGATCAACACGAATCTCCTTCACCGTCATCGGCACCGCGCCGGTGGTGGGGCCGATGATGAAAATCTCGTCGCCCACGCGCAGCTCGCCGGCTTCCATCTGGAATTCCGCCACGCCCAGTTTGGTGAAGTAGCGAATACCCTTGGCGGCATACACCTTCACCCTCGTGGCGCTTGACCCGTATTTTGAAGTCCATTCGCCCAGCCGCTGCCCTAAATAATAGCCGTTCCAGAATCCGCGGTTAAACACCTTGGCGAGCCTCTGGTCCCAGTCGGCAATTTTCTCATCGGTGTAAGTGCCGTCGATGATGGCGTTGATGGCCTCGTTGTAACATTCCACCACAGTGCGCACATATTCCGGTCCGCGTGCGCGTCCCTCAATCTTAAACACACTCACGCCCGCGTCAATCATCTTGTTGAGGAAGTGAATGGTTTTCAAGTCCTTCGGGCTCATGATGTACTTATTTTCAATGGCCAGCTCCTCGCCCGTATCGCGGTCGGTGACAATGTAGCCACGTCGGCAAATCTGCCTGCATGCGCCCCGGTTGGCGCTTGCGCCCGTCTCGTGCAGACTCATGTAGCACTTGCCGCTCACCGCCATGCAAAGCGCCCCGTGGCAAAACATCTCGATGCGCACCAAATTGCCGTGAGGGCCACGCACATCGTTTTTTACAATGGCATCGTGCACGGCCTTCACCTGCGTCATATTGAGTTCGCGCGCCAGCACCTGCACATCGGCCCACTGCGCATAGTAGCGCATAGCCTCGCTGTTGCTCACGTTCACCTGGGTGGAAATGTGCACCTCCACATCGATGGAGCGCGCATACATGATGGTGGCCATGTCGCTGGCAATGATGGCCGACACCTTCGCCTCCTTGGCGGCATTCACGATGCTGTGCATATATTCAATGTCCTCCTCGTAGATGATGGTGTTGACGGTGAGGTAGCTCTTCATGTGGTGCTCCTGGCACCAAGCCGCTATGGTGTGCAGGTCGTCGAGCGAGAAGTTCACGCTTGAGCGGCTGCGCATGTTCAGGTTCTCAATGCCAAAGTAAATGGCATCGGCACCGCCTTGCCATGCTGCGGTGAGAGATTCCCATGACCCCACGGGAGCCATAATTTCAAAGTCGCTTCTTTGCATACAGTTATGTGTGATTTGTTCGACAAAATTAGTGATTTTCCCACATTTAACGGGCAGAAAATGCGCCCTTTTTAAAATAGCGCCAAGATATTTGGCAAAATCATGCGCTTTCATTCAAAGGAAAGTGCTAAATTTGTAGCTGCAACTATGAAAAAAACCAGAACTAATAATGATGATTGTGTGGAGACTGCACACCAGCCTTGCCATAGGAGGGGCGGCGCAGCATGAACAACTCCGCTAAGGTGTATGTGGTGGTAGGGCTTACGATGGTGGCCATGCTCTTGCTGTATTACCTGCCTGAAATCAAGGTGGGTGGCAAGCCCCTGCGGAAAGTGGACCTGCTTTCCGACATCGATCCGCGAAACAACCTCCCCGACACCGTGCCTGATGAGCAGCCCGACAGCGCTGCCGACACCGTGAAGGCCGCGCCAGGCACCTGGAAAGACACTTGGCCAAAGGGTGTGGAGCCCATACTCGACTTCGGCACAGCCTCAGGCACAGGAATGGATCACTTTTATGCGGCGCTGGCACAAGCGGATAAAATGAGCAGGCCTGTGCGCATAGCCTATGTGTGCGACTCGTATGTGGAAGGCGACATCATGCTTATCGACCTCCGCCACCTGCTCCAAGAGCGCTTCGGCAATGGCGGCTTGGGGTGGATACGCAGCCGTACCTACTTCGACGAAGGCACTTATGCCGCCTCGCTCTCGAGCAGCGGTTTTGAGCCACACCATATTATGAAACGCAAATCGTTCAGTATGGGGCAGTATATCCTGCCACAGGGCTATTGCGAGGTGCATGGCTCTGCGTCGATGACCGTGACTTCGGGCGCATCGGGCTATCCCACCTCATGGAGCAATGCCACTGCGTGGGGCTACACCGAAGCCGGCGCCACCATCAGCGCATTAGGCAAGAAAGTGAATTGGAAAGGCAGCAAATCATTACAGACAGCCGCGTTTACCGCTCCCAGCATGCGGAAATTCACCATGGCGGTCAATGGCAGCGCCAAAATGTTTGGCGTGAGCTTTGAAAACACCCATGGCGTGGTGGTCGACAACTTTGGCATGCGTGGCAGCTCCGGCCTTCCGCTCGCCCACATGTCGGCAAGCCTCTCGGGCGAATTTGCCCAAAAGCGTCCTTACGACTTGGTGGTGGTGCACTTCGGGCTCAACGCCATATCACAGGGCGAGAACGAGAACACCTGCATAGGCTATGTGCAGCAAATGAAAAAAAGCATCGCCTTTATTCAGAAAATATATCCTCACAGTGCCGTGCTGGTGGTGAGCGCATCCGATATGGCTGCCCGCAACCCTTCCACAGGGGTGGTGCAGACAAAGCCGCTGGTGCCATCGCTGGTGCGCCGACAGGAAAAAATGGCTTCGGAAATGGGCACAGGTTTCCTGAACCTGTATGATATGATGGGAGGCAGAAACAGCGTGGTGAGCATGGTGGAGCACCATCTCGCCGAGAAAGACTACACCCACGTCAACCGCAAAGGCGGTGAGGTGCTGGCGAAGAAGTTTGCCCGGTCGCTGATAGCCGGCTATGATAATTACCAACGCAAAAAGGCCGCGGGCCACTAATTATGGACACGATATTCCACAACATACTGCACCTTCTCACCTACGACGCACAAAGTCCCATCATATTCAGCAGCGGCTTGTTTTTCGTGCTGTTCGTGGGCTTCACCCTCGTTTACTATCTCCTGCGCCGCACCCTCACACCCCGGATTGTGTTCGTGACGCTCTTTTCCTACTACTTCTACTACAAAAGCAGTGGCATATACTTCATTTTGCTTGCGGTGGTCACGATGAGCGACTTCCTGATCGCGCGCGCCATCGCTCAAAACCGGAGCCTCAATGCCACCGACCTCACGCAGGGACGAGGCACGAGGAAGGCGCTTTTGGTGCTGAGCCTGCTAATAGATCTCGGTTTCTTGGGCTACTTTAAATACGCCAACTTCTTCGGGGCAAACATTGCACTGATTGTGGGCGGCAATTTCCAGCCTTGGGACATATTCCTGCCTGTGGGCATCAGTTTCTTCACATTTCAGAGCTTGAGCTACACGATAGATGTGTATAGGGGCGACTTGCGTCCGCTCGACTCGCTGCTCGACTATGCATTCTATGTGTCGTTCTTCCCCCAGCTGGTGGCAGGTCCAATTGTGCGCGCCCGCGATTTTGCGCCACAAATCCGCAAGCCTCTCGTTATCACCAACCGCATGGTGGCCATGGGGGTGTATCTGGTGATTATTGGCCTGTTTAAGAAAGCGGTGATCAGCGACTATATCAGTGTGAACTTTGTGGACCGCGTGTTCGACAATCCCCTCCGCTACACCGGCGTGGAGAATATCCTGGGCATAGTGGGCTACACCATGCAGCTCTACTGCGACTTCAGCGGCTACAGCGACATGGCCATAGGCTTGGCGTTGCTGCTGGGCTTCCATTTCCCCGCCAACTTCAATGCGCCATTCAAAGCCGACAGCGTGAACGACTTCTGGCGGCGATGGCACATATCGCTATCGTCGTGGATTCGCGATTACGTGTATATTCCGCTTGGCGGCAGCCGAAAAGGCACTGTGCGCACCTGCATAAATTTGTTCGCTACCATGCTGCTTGCCGGCCTGTGGCACGGGGCAAGCTGGAATTTTGTGCTGTGGGGCGCCATGTTCGGTGTGGCGCAGGCTGCTCACCGCCTGCTGCGCATCAATGTGTTGCACCATCCGCGCCACTATCACAGCCACGGTGTGAAACGCTTCTTTGCGGTGCTGAGCACCTTCAGCTTCGTGCTGCTGTCGTTCATGGTGTTTCGCCTCGCCAATCTTCAAGACGTGGCCGATATGCTGCGGCAGATTTTCACCAAATTCCATCCCGAAGTGCTCATGCAGTGCCTGACGGGCTATGCCTGGGTGTTTACGCTCATAGCGCTGGGCTACGTCACGCACTGGATGCCCGACAGCTGGCAAAACCGCATCGTGGCTTACCTCTCGAAGTGCAACCTGATGGTGTATGTGCTGCTGCTCACGTGCGTGATTTTCATCATTTGCCAAGTGAAGACCAGCGATGTGCAGCCGTTCATCTACTTCCAGTTCTGACTGTGGATTGGTGCCAGATGGGTATTGACATAAAGATTATTTAACACAACTTTTTGCACGTGGGCGAAAAAATGGCACAGATGATGCGCTATCTTTGCATTGCAATAGAAAATTAAATCAAGAATCAATAACAAAACAAAAAATACATACAACTATGGCAGAAGAAACAAAAACAACGGCAGGTGGCTCCGCAGAGGGCAAGCAGCTGTCGCCAGAAAAGTTGAAGGCTCTTCAACTGACAATGGACAAGATTGACAAGACCTATGGCCGCGGCTCCATCATGAAGTTGGGCGATGAGCATATCGAGAACATCGACGTGATTCCTACTGGCTCTATCGGGTTGAACTATGCGCTTGGCGTGGGTGGCTATCCAAGGGGCAGAATCATCGAAATCTATGGCCCGGAATCGTCGGGTAAGACCACGCTGGCCATTCATGCTATTGCCGAGGCTCAGAAGATGGGCGGCATTGCTGCCATCATCGACGCCGAGCACGCCTTCGACCGCTTCTATGCCGAGCAACTTGGCGTGGACGTGAACAGCCTGCTTATCTCTCAGCCCGACAACGGCGAGCAGGCGCTGGAAATTGCCGATATGCTGATTCGCTCGTCGGCCATCGATATCATCGTGATCGACTCTGTGGCAGCCCTTACCCCAAAGGCTGAGATTGAGGGCGATATGGGCGACAGTAAGATGGGACTTCAGGCGCGCCTCATGTCGCAGGCGCTGCGTAAGCTCACGGCCACCATCAGCAAGACCAATACCACCTGCATCTTCATCAACCAGCTTCGTGAGAAGTTGGGCGTGATGTTTGGCAACCCCGAAACCACCACTGGCGGTAACGCGCTGAAATTCTACGCCAGTGTCCGCCTTGATATTCGCCGCATCGGACAAATCAAGGACGGCGACCAGGTGAACGGCAACCTCACTCGTGTGAAAGTGGTAAAAAACAAGGTGGCGCCCCCATTCCGCAAGGCTGAGTTTGAAATTCTCTTTGGCCAGGGCATCAGCAAGGTGGGCGAGATTGTGGATCTGGGCGTGCAGTTTGGCATCATCAAGAAGAGCGGTGCATGGTTCTCCTATGAGGGCACCAAATTCCAGGGCCGCGACACGGCCAAGCAGCTCATTGCCGACAACCCCGAACTTGCCGAAGAACTGGAGGCAAAGATTTCAGCCGCTATGCGTGGCGAGCCAATAGAGGAAGCCGAAGCATAAAATCCCCCGACAGTTTAAAGCACAAAGGTGTAGCTTTCCTACGAAAGCTACACCTTTTGTATGGGAATGCAACACCTCTTAGTGGAAGAGTTGTGCTATTTTTGCTACACGATATGGCGCGAATATCCCCTAATTACTATTAATTAATAAAACAAATTATTCTATGACTACAAAATCGCATTTTATTCGTTTGAAATTTGCAGTAGCTACAGTGCTTCTGGTTATGATGTGCGTGCCCACGTTCAGCGGAGAGGCACTGGCGCAATCGGCTGAGCCTTACGCTGTGCTTAGCACCGACGGCACACTTACGTTCAGCTATGGAGAAAAACCAGAAGGCTCCTATGGTATGGACTATGTTGATAACCGTGGCACGATGCTGCCACAATGGAACGCACAGGCTGACAAAATCAAAAAAGTGGTGTTTGACAAAAGTTTTAGCCAGGCGCGTCCCACTGATTGCAGCTATTGGTTTTGGAAAGCAACAAAATTGCAGAGCATTGAAGACATTCATAATCTGTGCACTGATCAGGTGACCAATATGAGGTATATGTTTGCTGGTTGCGATAGTGTAAACGCTATCGATGTGTCGAATTTCAACACCCAGAATGTGACTTCATTGTCGTATATGTTTTACAATTGCGGTTCACTTACCAGCCTTGATTTGTCGGGTTTCAATACCCAGAATGTGACCGACATGTCGTCGATGTTCCGCCTTTGTAGGGCTCTTACCAGCCTCAATGTGTCGGGCTTCAATACAGAGAAGGTAACTACGATGTCGAGTATGTTCTCCCGATGCTCAGCCCTTAAATCACTTGATGTGTCGGGCTTCAACACACAGAATGTGGAAAATATGGTGGATATGTTTTATAGTTGCTTAAGCCTCACTTCACTCGACCTGAAGAATTTCAACACCCAGAAAGTGACCGAGATGTCGTATATGTTCAGTGACTGCAGTCAGCTCACCACATTGGATCTTTCGAGCTTCAACACTCAGAACGTGGAAAGGATGTCGCATATGTTCAACTCTTGTTATAAACTCACGTCTGTGAACCTATCGAGCTTCAACACCCAGAAAGTGACCGAGATGTCGTATATGTTTCGTAATTGTTATGAGCTTCCCACTCTTGATTTGAGTAGTTTCAACACAAGGAAAGTGACGAATATGTCGTATATGTTCTCATACTGCACAAGCCTCGAATCGCTCGATCTCTTGAACTTCAATACAGAGAGTGTGTCAGACATGTCGAATATGTTCTGTGGTTGCTCAAAACTCACCGCTCTTGATTTGAGTGGTTTCAACACAAGGAAAGTGATGGATATGTCGAATATGTTCTGTGGTTGCTCAAAACTCACCGCTCTTGATTTGAGTGGTTTCAACACTCAGAAAGTGATAGATATGTCGTATATGTTCGACAGCTGCAAAAAACTGTCCACTATATATGTGGGCGGAAATTTTGATGTGGCCGCGGTGCGAAGCAGCAGTGATATGTTCTCCAAATGCTCTGCGCTTAAAGGAGCGTCGGCTTTTGCAGAGGGCAATGTCACGCATGAATATGCCAACTACACAAAAGGCTACCTTACAAGGCTTGCTGGCAAAATTGGTGATGCCAGAATTGGCGCGGTGGGTGAAACACTCACTACCGACAGTCTGAAGATTGCTGATGGACAGGATTTTGTGGCATATCTGCCGTTCCACGCCGCCACTGCGCGCTACACCCGTGAGGTGACCGACGTGAAATGGGGCACGCTCTGCTTGCCTTTCGCCATCGCCCAGAATGAGGAAGAGTGCGAATTCTATTCTTTTAAAAGCATCAACGATCGCAATGCCACTGTGGAGGTGGAAAGTTTTCCAGCAGGCACTGTGATTCCTGCCGGCACCCCCGTCATCTTCAAGATGCACGACGGCCACACCGCTCTTGACGTGAAGGCTGACGATGTAGATGTGGTGCAAAAACCCGTGGCCGACACAGAGTCGATAGCCGCCCTGGTGGGCACATTCACCAAAATAGACGGCGAGGCTGCCGACACAGTACTCACGGATAAAGTGTATGTGTATGGTGCCGATAAATTCTTCCGTCCAACGTTAATCGACTGTCCGCAAGTGCATGCTATGGGTGCATATATTAAAGGCACAGGCAATGAGTCTTCACTTACACTCGACTTTGCTATAGTGAGTGGGCCCACCACTTCGGTTGCCGACGTGGCTGTCGAGCCTGCCGACGCTGCGCACACGGCTATCTTTGATGTGCAGGGCCGTCGCACAGCTGGTATGCAGAAAGGCATCAATATCGTGAAAATTGGATCGAAAGCCTATAAAGTGATGGTGAGATAGGCATCTCTTGTGTGAGCAAGGGTATGTGCCACCGATAAGCGGCAGGGGCGCGGGCAAAAGTAGCGCGCTCCTGCCGTCTTTTTTTGTTCATATCAGTGCAGCCCCTTGGCAAAGTGCCGTTTGGTGGGTTGATGATTTTTTTGTAATTTTGAAACTTAGAAAAAATGAATCAACGAATAATGGATAAAAGTCAAGAAAAGAGCCGCTTCGGCTTGGTGAAATTGAAGCCGTTTCTCACATTTGTGGCTTCGGCACTGTTTTTTTTAGTGCTATCGTGGGTGTATTTTTACCCTAACGACATTCGTGGCGATGTGATGGAGCAGCACGATGTGATGCAAGGCGCCGCCAATGGCCAGGAAGCGGCCGTCTATCACGAGAAAACCGGTGAAATCACGAGGTGGACCGATGCACTGTTTGGTGGTATGCCTACTTTCCAGATCAGTCCGTCTTATGAGAGCAACACGCTGCTGAGCACCGTAGATAAAGTGTACTCGCTGCGCATTTTCGGTATGCCTCCCTATGTGAGTTGGCTCTTTATGCTTTTGATGGGCTTCTACATACTGATGCTGGCGTTCGACATGAAGTGGTATTATGCCGTGATGGGCGCAATTGGCTATGCTTTTTCAAGCTATTTCTTCATCATCATAGGTGCAGGTCACATTTGGAAACTGCTTGTGCTGTGCTACATTCCACCCACCATTGCTGGCATTGTGCTGTGCTATCGTGGAAAATACCTTGCCGGTGCAGCGCTTGCCGCGCTCTTTGCCGCGCTTCAGCTTTTCAGCAACCATGTGCAGATGACCTACTATTCGCTCTTTGTGGTGGTGGCGCTTGTGATTGCCTACCTTTGCCAGGCCATCAGGCAGAAGCAGATGAAGCGCTGGTGTATAGCCACAGGCGCGCTTGCCGTGGCGGCTGTGCTTGCCCTTGTGAGCAACGCCCCCAACCTGTATATGACTTATAAATACTCGAAGGAGACTATCCGTGGCGGACATAGCGAGCTCACTCCACTGAAGACCGACGCCAATGCCTCGCAGCCGTCGCAAACCTCCAAGAACGGTGGCCTTGACAAAGACTACATCACACAGTGGAGCTACGGCAAGGGCGAAACGTTCACGCTGCTGGTGCCGAATGTGAATGGCGGCGCGTCGATTAAGCCTACACAAGATGAGCAAAATCCCAGCGTGATCACCAACGCCATGATGTCGCTCGACAAGACTTCAAAATACAAGAAGCTCGACAGCCAGGGCGAGATTGACCAGCTCAACGCACAATGTATGCAAATGTTTACGCAGTATTTTGGCGACCAGCCGATGACCAACGGACCCGTGTATGTGGGCGCGCTGATTTTTGCGCTCTTTATTTTGGGCTGCATTGTGGTGAAAGGCCCGGTGAAATGGGCATTGCTGGTGGTGACCATTCTTTCTGTGCTGCTTTCGTGGGGACATAATTTTATGTGGTTCTCCGACCTGTTTATCGACTATTTCCCGCTCTATAATAAATTCCGCACCGTGTCGAGCATACTGGTGATAGCGGAGTTCACGATGCCACTGATGGCTGTGCTTGCGCTGCACAGAATGTTCACCGAGGAAGATTTTCTGGCGAAGCATAAAATCGCGTTCTACGCCAGCTTTGGCGTGTGCGCCCTGCTTTGCTTTGCCTTTGCGGTGGCACCGGGCATGTTCCAGAACTACACGGAGAGCGACCAGCAGATTTTTAGTATGATTAAGCAGCAGCTTGGCGAGGTGCCAGGCAGCGTGTATGCCAATGTGGATACGATTCGCCTCTCGCTCGTGTCGGGTGACGCATGGCGCAGTCTCGCTGTGATAGTGGTGGGATTCGCCATCATGTTGGCTTACCTCAAGGGCTTTATGAAGACCAATGTGGCGGTGCCTGTGCTGCTTGTGGCGGCTGTGGTGCTGGGGGATATGTATATGGTGAACAAGCGCTACATCGACAAAAACTCATTCGTGGCCAAAGAAGATGCGACCACCACACAGTTTGTGCCCACCCAGTCCGACAAGACGATTCTCAAAGACACGGCACAAAACTACCGCGTGCTCGACATTCAAGGATTCGGCCAGCCTAACTCGTCGTATTTCCACAAGACGATTGGCGGCTACCACGCAGCAAAACTCGCACGCTACAACGACCTAATCGACCGCCAGATCAGCCGCAACAACATGCAGGTGCTGAATATGCTCAACACTCGCTGGGTGAAGGTGGACGACAACACGGCCCAGCGCAACCCCGATGCCCTCGGCAATGCGTGGTTTGTGGATTCGCTCACTTTTGTGAAGGACGCTGATGCCGAGATGAAATTCCTCGACCATTTCAATGCCGCCAACAGTGCCGTGGCCGACGAACAGTTTAAGGCTGTGCTTGGCAACGCTGTGGCCAAAACACCAGGCGATACCATCTATGAAACCACTTACGCTCCTAACCGCCTCACTTATCACAGCCATAGCGCCAAGGGCGGCGTGGCAGTGTTCAGTGAAGTGTATTTCCCTTGGGGCTGGAATGTGACCATCGACGGCCAACCTGTGGAACTGGGTCGCGTGAACTATGTGCTTCGTGCGCTTAAGGTGCCGGCTGGCGACCATAAGATAGAAATGAAGTTTGAGCCTGAGCAGGTGGATTCGGCCGACGCTGCCGCCAAGGTGGCTATCACGCTCATCTTTGTGGCTGTGGCTGGCGCTATCATGACCTCGTTGATTTTCTACCATCGCCGTAAACCCGACGATGAAACCGAAGATAATGCGTAAAAAATAACGATTGTTCCGTTAGGAAAAATGGGACGAATGAAAAGATACCGCAATGCCTGGAGCCGCCACCACCGAAGTGGCGGCTTCGGTATTCATTCACCTTTCGCTTTCAATTTTGTGCAGAATGTGATAGGTGAACGCTGCCCTTATTACGCCTACGCTAAAATTGCGAAATGGCGGCGCGCGGCTCAGCCGAGAGGGCGGTGGCACCGGTCCACCGTGATTTCGCAGCACGATGCTGAACTGCTGTTCAGAATCACCAATTTCTTTAATCCCTCTCATCTGCTTGTGGTGGGTGCGCACGATGGCGTGGTGGCCGCTACCTTGAAGGCGGTGTCGGCTAAAAGCACGCTCCACCTCTACGCTCCACATTTGTGCAAGGCTGGCGAGGCGCAAAAGATGCTGCTTTCGATTAGGAATCAGTTGCACCTTTTTTCTGATTTAGGCGAATGTATGGAATCGTACTTTTCGCAAGCTGCGGAAGCTACACCGCCTTTCGTGCTTATTGACGAAATCTGCGATGAAATGGAGCTTGAACTGGTGAAATCTGCGATTTTACCGATGGTGTGCCACCTTGGAGTGGTGATTGTGCGGAATTTGAACCACAACCCCTTTAATGCCCGGCTGTGGGTTGCTTGCCTCGATAGTGCCAGCCGTGGCCAGAGTTATACCAACGATAAAACCGGAATACTCGTGGCTAACCCCAAACTCCAGCGCGAGCACTTCACCCTCTGGCTATAACCTCCACCCGCTGGAAGTGCTCACACCTGGCCTTTGACTTATGGCTTCAGTAAGGTGATTGGCGCTACATACACCCCGTCGTTGCGTTGATAGGCACCACCCACAGCTGTTAGCACCATTAAGAAAGAAGGCCCTTTTTCCTCGCTTTTGTTGATGATTTTATCACGAAGTGTTTTCAGTGACTTTGCCCCCTGCTCAATTAATTCTTCACCGCCCAGTTTGATTTCTATCGCGCCCCATCTTCCATCTTCAAGATGAATGATGGCATCACATTCCAAACCAGTATTGTCGCGATAATGCGATACGGTTCCACCGATAGTATTTGCGTAGATTGACAAATCTCTTACGGCAAAATCTTCAAAAAATAGTCCGAAGCTCTCTAAGTCGTTAACAAGGTCTTTAGGGCTGACTCCTAATGAACGGCAAGCAATGGAGGTGTCAATGAAATGTCGGGTCGGCGTGCTTCTGATGCTTGTTTTTGAACGTATGTTAGGATTCCATGCTGGCAAGTCTTCTAAAATATACAAATCTTTCAGTGCTTCCATATAGTCATCGAAAGTTTTCGGGTCCATAGTTCTTTCGTTGCTTTGACGCACGTCGGCAATGATTGTGGAAATGGAAGCCTCTGTGGATATGTGCCGGGCATAGCTCCTCACAATCATTCTTAATACGTCGGGGCGTTTGTTTCTAAACCTCTCGTTTTCGCAGTCTTCAAACACGAACAACCCATTGTAGTAGTTCTTCGTGATTTCCACAGCTATTTCTTTCGGTGCGCGAACAGATATAGGCCACCCTCCACGGCATATCAAGAAAGCAATGTCGTTGAGGTTGATGTCTTCATTTAAATCCCACGGATAATTATCCTTTTTTTCAAACAAGTCCATTAAAGAGACGGTGCCTTTCGACTCCTTTGACTCCCATAGGCTCATCGGCCGCATTTTGACTGGGGCTATTCTACCTGCTCCGCTGTGGTGGACGGTGGTTTTATAGGCAGGTGTTGAACTTTCTGTAAGGATATATTTGCCAAATTGATAGTCGCTGTCCAAATCATCTTTTATCTGATTCCAAATATCGGGTGCTTTCTGCCATTCGTCGATCAACCTTGGTTTTTCACCATTTAGCACACCTTTCGGGTTCATTCTCGCCATGGCTATCGACTGAATCGTGTTCAGCTTTACAAAACTTTTTTGATAGAGCATGCATGTGGTGGTCTTGCCACAGAATTTAGGCCCAGCCACCACAACAGCGCCAGAGGTTTTCAACTTTAATTCTATCTCTTGCTCTACAAGTCTGGAGTAATACATATTACTTTTGTTTAGTTATTTCTTTGGCAAAATTACAAAATTCCCAAGATTTTCAATACAAAATTCCCAAGATTTTCAATATAAAATTCCCAAGATTTTCAATTTTGAGGGCGAATGGCATTTTTTTATGCGCACCCGATAAAGTTCGTGAATTAGAGGGACAGTAGGGGCTCACGGTTCGTGCGTCCGAATTCCAGCTATACTTCCCTACACTGATATTGTTCAGCAATATCTACTGAGCCTTTTTATTTTGGTGGTGCCTTTGTGCTTCTTTTGGTATTATTTAACGTGATATTTGGTGGCGATATGCCTTTTCATCGTTATTTTTGTGAATCATTAGATTCAATTTATAGCTATGACAACAGAAGAGGTAAGGATTGATGTGACCAAACAGACGAAGGAGCAGCTTGAACTCGCTGCCCACTATGCGCGGCTGGTGCACCAATTTAACCAGGCACTGCCATTCTCCGACGATTGGTGGCGACTGCAGAAGGAAATATTCAAGGGTAAGATAGGGGAGGACTCTCGTGTGATGTCGCCCCTTACGGCTGTCCGTCCCCATGAGGTGACTATCGGCAAGAATGTGGTGGTGATGAACGGCTGCCTCATGATGTCGGCTGGCACCATCACCATCGACGATGATGTGCGTATTGCCGCGAATGTGCAGCTCATCAGCAATAATCATGACCCTTACCACCGTGAGGTGATCACCTGTAAACCGGTGCATATCTGTAAAGGCGCATGGGTGGGCGCAGGCAGCAGTGTCCTGCCGGGCGTGACCGTAGGAAAATATGCCATTGTGGGCGCTGGTTCGGTGGTGACCAAAGATGTGCCGGATTATGCCGTGGCTGTGGGTAATCCTGCCAAAGTGATTAAGTGGCTTGATAAAAGTAAATTTGAGGACTGATATATCGAAATAGTTATGAATATAGTGAAAATAAGCGGTAGCCCCGCACAGCAAATGTTTCAGTATGCGTTTTATTACGCACTTTTGCAGCACGACCCAGATGCGCGGCTGCACATCACCACCAGCAAGTGGATTAACTCACGCTTCCACTTGCCACGCTTCACTTTAGCCACCGCTGCCGATTTGAAGCCATTCGGAAAAGGCTCTTTGGGCACGCGCATGATGTCGGTGTTCAGAAAGGCGGAAGGCGAGGTGGTGACCGAGCCTGCCGACCACCGCTTCGTGCCCGACCTGCTCACGAAGACCGACACCTATTTTGATGGCGAATGGCTCTCGGACCGCTATTTTGAATCGGTGGCCGATGATATCAAGGACGCGTTCACCGTGCCGGAGAAAGTGCTTCCGTCGTCGTCGGCGAGTATGCTCAATATGCTGAAGCAGGGAAAAACGGTGGCGATGCAGGTGCATGAGCCAGAAAGTTCAGCAAATACCTGTACGCCAGACTACTATAACTGGGCAGTGGCGAATATCCTCTCCACGATCAACCACCCGCATTTTTATGTGTTCACCACCGATGTGGCCTGGGCTAAATCGAATATCAATTTTCAAGGCGCAAAGGCTGAATTTATAGCCTATCCTGCCGACACCGAGACCTCGCTTCTTGCCTATCTGGTTAGAGCGCGCCATATCGTGATGGCCAATTCGCTGGTGAGCTGGTGGGCGGCATGGCTCAATTCCAATGACGACAAAATTGTGATTGCTCCGCAAAAATGGGCGAAAAACGCCGATTATCCCGACCTGTTGCCCATCTACTGGACGCTTATCCCCACCACTTGACGCACTCATAACGCTGCAACCGGAAATATGAAAGACTACACCGAAATGTGGCTGATTCAAGATGCCATCACCACCACCGTGAATGCCTGCGGCTATGGGGTGTGGGATTTGCATCAAACCCACTTGGGCTTACACCTCGAACTCACGGAACACCTCACCGACGATGCTTCGGCTTTTATATGCCAACTTCCGCTCTCTGCCGACTATGCCGGAGAAGGAGCGCACGGCACCATCATTAGCCTTTATAACGACTGATTCGCATCGATACGCTTAAGTTCCTCGTAGGGAACGAGGAAAAATGGCCTGTCGTGCAGGTGAGGGTGTGGCACGGTTAGGGCAGGCGTGCTGATGGAGAGCGAATGACCCTCGCTGTCGTGGATTGCCATGATGTCGATGTCGATGAGCCGGTCGATGTAAGCCCCATTCGCATCGCGGTGGCTTGCGCTTCCCAAGGCACGCTCAATGCCATGAATGTGCGTGAGCATGTCGATAGGTTCGCGAGTGCTGCTGAGCGCCACGCCCACGTTTAGGAATGCGTTGGGCGACTTGAATCCCCACGGTTCACTCCTCACCACCTTGCTCACCACAATGCGCTGTGCGCCCTCGGAGAGGGCTTTAATGGCATTTTGAAGATTGACCTCACGATTGCCTATGTTTGTGCCGATATTGAGATAGTAGCGATACATCATTTGATTGGTAGGTGAAATACACCTGTTTTGAAATTCATCGTTGTTGAAAATAAAAAAGGCTCAATTAGTGATGATGATTTTACTAATTGAGCCTTTTATGTGGTGTTATGTTGCAGGAATTACCTGTGCAAAGGCGCTTTTAGAGCGTTTTTTGCACTTCCACTTCTTCAAATGCCTCGATGATGTCGTTGGGCACAATGTCGTTGTAGCCAGCCACGCTCAATCCACATTCAAATCCGTTGGTCACCTCCTTCACATCGTCCTTAAAGCGCTTCAGCGAAGCCAGAGCGCCAGTGTAGCGCACGATACCGTCGCGAATCACGCGCACCTTGCAGCCACGCTTGATTTTGCCTTCGGTCACCATAGCGCCGGCGATTGTGCCCACCTTGCTGATGTGGTACACTTCCTTCACCAGCACGCTGCCGATAACCTCCTCCTTGATGTCGGGGGCAAGCATACCTTCCATAGCGCTCTTCACCTCCTCGATGGCATCGTAGATGATAGAGTAGATACGGATATCCACGCCTTCTTGCGCAGCCAGACGCTTGGCGTCGGCACTCGGGCGCACTTGGAAGCCAATGATGTAGGCATCTGATGCAGCGGCGAGCGTCACATCGCTTTCGGTGATAGCACCCACAGCCTTGTGGATTACATTCACCTGCACCTCTGGTGTGGAGAGCTTGATCAGCGAGTCGCTCAAAGCCTCGATAGAGCCGTCCACATCGCCCTTCACAATCACGTTCAGCTCATGGAAGTCGCCAAGAGCCTTGCGGCGGCCAATGTCTTCCAGAGTGACACGCTTCTGGGTGCGCAGTCCGAGCTCGCGCTGGAGCTGCTCACGCTTGTTGGCTATTTGACGGGCCTCCTGGTCGGTGTCCATCACGTTGAACTTATCACCTGCGGTAGGCGCGCCGTTCAAACCGAGCACCAATGCTGGTGATGAAGGGCCAGCTTCCTGAATGCGCTGGTTGCGCTCATTGAACATAGCCTTCACCTTGCCATAGTGTGTGCCTGCCAGAATGATGTCGCCCACATGCAGTGTGCCATTGTCCACGAGCAGTGTGGCCACATAGCCACGGCCCTTGTCGAGCGACGACTCAATGATAGAACCGGTGGCCTTGCGGTTAGGGTTGGCCTTGAGGTCGAGCATATCGGCTTCAAGCGGCACCTTGTCGAGCAGTTCAGCCACGCCAGTGCCCTTCTTTGCACTGATGTCCTGGCTCTGGTATTTACCGCCCCAGTCCTCCACCAGATAGTTGAGGTTGGCGAGTTCTTCCTTAATTTTGTCGGGGTTCGCGCCTGGCTTATCAATCTTATTGATAGCGAACACGATAGGCACGCCAGCTGCTGAAGAGTGGTTGAGCGCCTCGATGGTTTGAGGCATCACAGCGTCGTCGGCAGCCACAATGATAATCACAATGTCGGTAACCTTGGCACCGCGTGCACGCATAGCAGTGAACGCCTCATGGCCAGGGGTGTCGAGGAAGGTGATGCGCCGTCCGTTTTTCAGTTTCACATTGTAGGCGCCAATATGCTGTGTGATACCGCCGGCCTCACCGGCAATCACATTCGCGTTACGGATATGGTCGAGCAGCGAGGTTTTACCGTGGTCCACGTGACCCATCACCGTCACCACAGGTGGGCGTGGCACGAGGTCTTCGGGCTTGTCCTCCTCCTCATGGATTTGTTCGGCCACATCAGCGCTTTCGTATTCCGTCTTGAATCCAAACTCCTCAGCCACGATGTTGATAGTCTCGGCATCTAAGCGCTGGTTGATTGAAACCATCACACCCAGGCTCATGCAGGTGCCAATCACCTTGTTGATAGGCACATTCATCATCGAAGCAAGGTCGTTGGCAGTTACAAACTCGGTGAGCTTCAGCACTTTTGACTCTGCTGCTGCCTCCGCTGCCTCCGCGCGTTCTTCCTCACGGAAAGCTTCACGCTTCTCACGACGCCATTTTGCGCCCTTCTTCTGAGGCTTGTTGGTGAGTCGAGCCAGCGTTTCCTTCATCTGGCGCTGAACGTCTTCCTCGCTAACTTCAGCCTTGAATGGACGTTTGTTTTTATCCTTTTTGTTGCGTTTGCCAGCATTCTGGGTGCCACCGCCGTTCTGGTTGCCGCCACGTTTTTGGCCACCTCCATTTTGGTTCTGCTGCTGAACGCTCTTTTCAATGTCAACCTTCTCTTTGCCTATGCGCTTGCGTTTGCGCTTCTCACCATCGCGAGCTTTTTCCTTGTTGAGACGCTCGTTACGCTTCTCTTCCTTGGTCTTCTTCTTAGGCCTGGTGGATTGGTTGAGCGCCGACAGGTCGATTTTGCCCACCACTTTAGGGCCCTGTATGCGTGGCGACGTATAGGATATCGTTTCGGGCTCCTCCTTCGTCGGCTCGTTGCCGCCAGCTTCGGCCTTAGGTTCCTCTTTCTTTTCCACTGTGGCCACAGCAGGCGTTTCGGCCTTTGGAGCAGGGGCTTCAGCTTTAGGCTCAGACTTCTCCACCGCCTTCTTTTCCTCGGCCTCAGCCACCTTCTTCACCTCAGCAGGCTTTTGAGGTTGCGGTGCGGCAGCAGGCTTGGGTGCCACAGGGTTGCCCTTAGAGTCGAGCTTGATTTTACCGACCACTTTGGGTTTCTGTATGGTCACATCAGCCGTTTTGATTTCCTCAGCTTCGCGACGCTTTTTTTCAGCGGCTTGAGCGGCTTTCTCCTCCTTGCGCTCGTGAGTGATTTGCTCAGCTGCCTTTTTTTGCTGCATAGCAGGTTTAAACTTCTGAATGAGTAGATTGTAGGCCTCGTCGCTGATTCTTGCGTTTGGGTTGTTCTCTACTTCGATGTCGTTCTTTTTCAAGAAATCGACAGCGGTCTGCATTCCGATGTTTAAGTCTGATACTGCTTTTCTAATTTTTATGGGCATATATTTCTTTTAAGTTGTTTCTCCGTTAGTTGTTAATTCTCGTGTGCTGTGCGCCTTGCCGATGCATACTTGCACAGCGTGTAGGGCAAGGGGCTTATTCCTCGTCGAACTCAGCCTTCAGCACGGCAATCACATTATCGACGGTGCTTTCCTCGAGGTCGGCCTTGTCGATAAGCTCCTGTCGTGGTGTGTGGAGCACGGCTCTTGCGGTGGCGCAGCCCATATTTTTGAGCGCTTCAATCACCCACTCGTCGATTTCGTCCTTAAACTCATCCAGGTAGATGTCGTCTTCGCCCTCGCTCTCGATGTCGCGGTAAACGTCGATGTCGTAGCCGGTGAGCATGATGGCGAGCTTGATGTTCAAGCCTCCCTTGCCAATGGCGAGCGACACTTCCTCTGGGCGGAGGAACACCTCGGCGTGCTTCTTTTCCTCGTCGAGGCGGATAGAGGATATTTTAGCAGGGCTTAATGCGCGCTGAATGAAGAGCTGTGGATTGCTGGTGTAGTTGATCACGTCGATGTTCTCGTTGCGAAGCTCCCTCACGATGCCATGAATACGAGCGCCCTTCACGCCCACGCATGCGCCCACTGGGTCGATACGGTCGTCGTAGCTCTCAACGGCTATTTTCGCGCGCTCGCCTGGGATACGTGCCACGGCGCGAATCACGATAAGGCCATCGTGGATTTCAGGCACCTCAAGTTCGAAGAGACGGCGCAGGAAATTCTCGCATGTGCGCGACACCGTGATTTTTGGGTTGTTGTTCTTGTTGTCCACGTTGTAGATGACGGCACGCACGGTTTCGCCCTTGCGGTAAATATCTGTGGGAATCTGCTGGTCCTTAGGCAGGAGCAGCTCATTCTTCTCATCGTCGAGCAGCAGTACCTCGCGCTTCCACACCTGGTACACTTCACCGCTCACCAGCTCACCCTCCTGGGCCTTGAACTGGGTGTAGATAGCGTCTTTTTGCAGGTCAAGAATCTTACTTGCCAAAGTTTGACGCAGGTTGAGAATGGCGCGGCGGCCGAATTTGGCGAACTCGATTTTGCGGGTGTGCTCTTCGCCCACCTCGCAGTCGGGGTCTGGGCTGTCGGCATCGTTGCGCGCGTCGGTGAGAGCGATTTGGCGGTTAGGGTCTTCCACCTTGCCGTCGGGCACCACCTCAAGGTTTTGGTAGATTTCGCAGTCGCCGTTGTCGGGGTTCATAATCACGTCGAAGTTTTCATCGCTGCCGAAAATCTTAGCCAATACGCTTCGGAACGATTCTTCAAGCACACTGATCATAGTGGTCTTGTCGATTTTCTTCAACTCTTTAAATTCTTTGAAACTGTCGGTCAAACTTATAGTTTCGGTTTCTTTCTTAGCCATAGTCTGAAGTTAAAACTGTATGATGTTTTTTGTATATTTAATTTCGTTGTATTTGTAGTTGAGGTCCTCGTCCACCATTTCGGGGCGTTTCTTACCCTCAAGTTTCACTTTCTTGGTCACGGTGAGCACGAAGCCGTCGGCGTCGGCCGCTTTCAGTGTGCCCTTGAGCTTCTTTCCGTCGGCGGTGAGCACTTCCACATCTCCACCGATGTTTTTCTGATAGTGCTGAACAGCCTTGAAAGGCTCGCTGATGCCGTAGCTGCCCACCGTTAGCTCGTAGTCTTCCACATCGCGGTCGAAGTGGTCGAGCACCTTGTTGTTGAGCTCGATGCACTGGTCGATAGTCACGGAGTCCATACTGTCGATAGCCACATCAATCACATTGTCGGCACTCACCTTCACCTCCACCAGAAAGAGGTCGGAGCCGTCGAGAGCGGCATTGATAAAATCAGTAAGTTCTTGCTTGTTGATCATTCTTTGCGTATATAAAAATAAAAAAGAAGAAGCTGCATAGCCTCCTCTAATCGTAACGCTTGCAAAGGTAGTAAAAAAAGTGCGTGTATGCAACGGAGCGGTGCCACTCCCGTCGAATCCACCGAAAATCATGCCAAATATTTATATATAATTAATCAAATAAAATAAAAATTAACACCTTTGATTTAGTTTTGCGCTTGGCATCATTCATATTGGTCGAGGGCCTCACGGAGGGTGGCCACGATTTGAGCTTTGAGTTCAGGAGGGTTGATTACTTCGATATTGCTGCCGTGCGACAGGATTTCCTGATAGAGGTCGTAGGTGAGCAGCATGCGGTAGCGGAATATGGAGTAGGAGTCGTGCACCTCCTCGCTTT
>JBNMJK010000035.1:0-27962 GCA_050873765.1 Sodaliphilus sp. | reverse complement strand
TATCGGGGATTGCTTAACTAATTAACCTTCTAATACCATTAACATAAACCTTAAACAAAATGAAATAAAAACCGTCGTCGCGACGCTCAGTATTTCATAACCTTAAAAACTAATACCATGAAAAACCGATACAAAAGTAGTGGAAATATGTTATACAACATACTCTTTTGGCAACTTTTTGCTTCAGTTTAACGTCATTTAACATCACACGCCTATTTATGCCACAATTTCACATATTATTACATTATTTTCGCTATGAAACCCTCCATACATCAAAACGAAAGATGGCGTTTTGCCGAAAAATTTGTGTAATTTTGCACCGAATCTTTTTTTTGCGATACACGATTTTTATTTTGTGATACACTTTTTTAGAGAATTTGCTGTGATGATGATGAAGAAAATCATACTGGCCTTGCTGGCCTTGGCTGCGCTGCACATGAGCGGCGCCACCAAAATTGTGGTGATGAGTGACATACACGCCATGGCGCCCGCGCTGGTGGAGAAACCCGGCGAGGCTTTCGACCGATATGCAGCCGCCGATATGCGTATGATTAAGGAAAGCGCCAACATGCTGCGCACTGCGGTGAGCGAAGCCATTGCCGAGCGGCCCGACCTGGTGATGATTTCTGGCGACCTCACGAAAGACGGCGAGCGGCTGAGCCATGAGTTTGTGGTGGAGCAGCTCGGCCGCCTGCGCGCCCACGGCATCAAGGCGCTGGTGATTCCCGGCAACCACGACATCAGCAATGCCAATGCCCAGTGCTTCAACGGCAGTGAGCGCCGCCCTGCCGCCACCATCACTCGCTCCGACTTCCGCAAGCTCTACGCCCTCTACGGCTATGGCAGCACCACGCAGCACGACACTGCCTCGCTGAGCTATGCGGCAGAGCCGGTGAAGGGACTGGTGGTGATTGGCATCGACAGCAACCGCGATGAGGAGAATCTGCTGAAAGCGCGTGGCGACTCCGTCAACACCTACCACACTGCCGGACGCGTGAAGGAAAGCACGCTCAGGTGGGTCACCGACAGGGCGCGCGAAGCAAGAGCGCAGGGCAAGCGCGTGGTGGCCATGATGCACCACCACCTGATTGAGCACTTCGACGGGGAGGCGCGCCTGCTCAACAAATATGTGGTGGCCGACCACGAGCATATGCGAAATGCGCTGGTGGCTGCCGGTGTGCACGTGATTTTCACAGGCCATCTGCACCTTTCCGACATAGCACGCGACTACTGCGGCACCGACTCCATCACGGAGGTGGCCACAGGGTCGCTCGTCACCTACCCTTTCCATTACCGCACCATCACCAGTGATGCCGATAGCATGAGCGTGGCCACGCATCAAATCAAGAGTGTGCCCACCAATGCCCGCCTCCTTGCCGAGGGAAAGCAACACGTGGAGCAGGCAGTGCCAGCACTGATGAACGGCATGGTGAGCAGGCTCACCACCAAGCTCAGCGCAGTGGCAGGCAAGTTGGGCGGATTCATGGCGATGCTTGGCGGCGAAAGCAGCGGTCTCGACCTCAGCAAGATAGGAAGCCGCATGGCCGACGCCATCCGCACCCACTTCACCCCACTCGCCACCGAAGCATTCATCATGATTTACGAAGGCAACGAGGGGCAGAACCCGAAATCGGCTGCGCTCCTGGCCCGCATGGAAAACGCCATGGAAACCGTGCTCGATGAAGCGTTCGCCTCCACAAACGGCGAAATGGTGAAAGACTTCGTGGTGGAGAACGCCGTGCCCCGCGCCGCCGCCGTGCTGCGCAGCGCGCTCGAAGACCGCAACCACATCGACACACCACAGCAAGTGACCGTAGACGACCACACCACCACATTCCACTTTTAGCCCTCGAGTGAAGGTTATAGAGGACAAAGGTTAATGGTTAGAGGTTAGTGAATGGTTAAACATTCGTCTTAACTTCTTTAACTTCCTAACTTCTTAACTCCTTAAATTAGAGATTAGAATTAAACATTCGTCTTAACTTCCGAACTTCTTAACTTCTTAACTCCCTAAATTAGAGATTAGAGGTTAGTGAATGGTTACACATTCGTCTTAACTTCTTTAACTTCTTAACTTCTTAACTCCCTAAATTAGAGATTAGAGGTTAGTGAATGGTTACACATTCGTCTTAACTTCTTTAACTTCCTAACTTCTTAACTCCCTAAATTAGAGGTTAGAGGTTAGTGAATGGTTAAACATTCGTCTTAACTTCTTTAACTTCCTAACTTCTTTAACTTCCTAACTTCTTAACTCCTTAAATTAAATTGGATATTAGATGACACGGGGGCGTGTGGGCTAAAATTTGTAACTTCCACCCCCAAAAAGAGCCTCGGCGAATCCTGCGCATAGGCGCACTGCTGCCGAGGCTCGTGGCGTTTAAGAAGTTTAGCAGTTTCTTAAACCAACTCATTTAATATGTAAATGTGTGTGTGTAATCTTTTCACTTGATCACGCCAAGCTGCTTGCCCACCTTGATAAAGGCAGCGATGCACTTGTCGAGGTGCTCACGCTCGTGGCCAGCCGAGAGCTGCACACGAATGCGGGCCTGGCCTTTCGGCACCACAGGATAGTAGAAGCCCGTCACGTAGATGCCCTCCTGCTGCATAGCGGCGGCAAACTCCTGCGAGAGGCGCGCGTCGTAAAGCATCACGGCGCAGATGGCGCTTTGCGTGGGCTTGATGTCGAAGCCAGCAGCCATCATCTTGTCGCGGAAGTAGGTCACGTTCTGGGCGAGTTTGTCGTGCAGCGCATTGCTCTCCTTGAGCATACGGAAAGTTTCGAGGCTGGCGCCAATAATGCCAGGAGCCAGACTGTTGCTGAACAGATATGGGCGCGAGCGCTGACGCAGAAGGTCGATAATCTCCTTCTTGCCAGTGGTGAATCCGCCCATAGCACCGCCAAACGCCTTGCCGAGCGTGCCCGTGAAAATATCAATCTTGCCATACAGGCCAAACTGCTCAGCCACGCCATGGCCAGTGGGGCCCACCACGCCTGCAGAGTGGCTCTCGTCCACCATCACCAGCGCATCATATTTCTCGGCGAGGGCGCAAATCTTGTCCATGGGCGCCACATTGCCGTCCATCGAGAACACGCCGTCGGTGGCAATGATGCGGAATCGCTGTGCCTGCGCCTCCTGGAGGCATTTTTCCAGCTCGCCCATGTCAGCGTTGGCGTAGCGGTAGCGTTTAGCCTTGCAAAGGCGCACACCGTCGATGATGGAGGCGTGGTTCAGCGCGTCGCTGATGATGGCGTCGTCCTCGCTTAGCAAAGGCTCAAACAGTCCGCCATTGGCATCGAAGCAGCTCGAATAGAGAATCGTGTCCTCGGTGTGGAAATAGTCGCTGATAGCGGCCTCAAGCTGCTTGTGAATGTCTTGTGTGCCACAGATGAAGCGCACCGAGCTCATGCCGTAGCCCCTGTCGTTCATCGCCTTCACCGCCCCGTCGATGAGCTGCTGATTGTTGCTCAGTCCGAGGTAGTTGTTGGCGCAGAAATTCAGCACTTCAGCCGCAGGCTTCACCTCAATGTCGGCGCGCTGCGGAGTGGTGATAATTCGTTCTTCTTTATAAAGGCCGGCTTCCTTGATGTCGGCAAGCTCCTTCGTGAGGAAATCTTTCATCTTTCCATACATGGCTCAAAACAGTTTTAGGAATTATGTGAATAATAATGAAAATTCTGTGTAGCGCACATGGCTATCGCAATCACAAAGTTCGGAAAAAAAACTTGAATTTACGAAAAAAACGGTTTAAAAGATGGGGTTATTTGCCCGATGTTGGCTAACTTTGTGGATAACTTACAATAAATGTAAATCAGAAACAACAACTATTATATAGATGAAGAACGTGTTAATCATCGGCTCTACGGGTCAGATTGGTTCGGAGCTGACAATGAAGCTAAGAGCAGAATACGCTGAAGGAAACATTGTGGCAGGCTACATTCCAAGCGCGCCGCCTAAGGGTGAGCTTGCCGAGAGCGGCCCATCGGAGGTGGTGGACATCACCAATGCGCAGCAAATTGCCGATGTGGTGGAGAAATACAGCATCGACACCATCTACAACCTTGCCGCCCTGCTGAGCGCCGTGGCCGAGAGTAAGCCTCAACTGGCATGGCACATTGGCATCGACGGGCTGATGAACGTGCTGGAGGTGGCACGCGAGAAGAAATGCGCCGTGTTCACCCCAAGTTCCATCGGCTCATTCGGCCCCAACGCGCCAAAAGACGGCACGCCGCAAGACACCATTCAGCAGCCACGCACCATGTATGGCGTGACCAAGGTGACCGGCGAGCTGCTCAGCAACTACTATGCCCTCAAATTTGGCGTAGATGCACGCTCGGTGCGCTTCCCTGGTCTGATTTCCTATGTCACTCCTCCTGGCGGCGGCACCACCGACTATGCCGTGGATATCTACTATTCCGCAGTGAAAGGCGAGAAATTCATCTGCCCTATCGCTAAAGGCACCTACATGGACATGATGTATATGCCCGACGCGCTGCGCGCCGCCATCGAGATTATGGAGGCCGACCCCACGCGCCTGCGCCACCGCAACTCGTTCAACATTGCATCGATGAGCTTCGACCCGAGTATCATCTTCGCTAAAATCAAGGAATACATTCCTTCTTTCGAGATGGAATACAAGGTGGACCCGCTGCGCCAGGCCATTGCCGAGTCGTGGCCCAACAAGCTCGACGACACCTGCGCCCGCATGGAGTGGGACTGGAAACCGCAGTACGACCTCGACGCCATGACACGCGACATGATTGAGAAGCTCCGCGTGAAACTGCTGAAATAAGCACAATCCACCACATGCGTTAGGAATCTGCTTCATCGCCAAGCCACCGCCCACCCTCCCACAGAGTGAAGGCAATAGCCACGAAATCATTCCTAACGCATTTTATATATATGAAGAACTATAGGAAAACCCTACAATAGTATTTTTTTATTTTATCATAAAACAATTTGCAAAATGAGAAATTTTTTACTGATGATTGCTATGATGATAGCAACCTGCGCTTCGGCTGTGGCTGAAGACGTTTACATCGTGGCGGGCGTGAGCCAGCTATGCGGCAGCTCGTGGAGCGGCACCGATGGCAAAAACAAAAATGACCGACAACGGCGACGGCACTTACTACAAGACCTTCACCGCCGTCAGCCCTATGGACGCCTACCAAATTAAAGTGGTGAAGAACGGCAAGGAATGGATTGGCGACGCGCAAGACAACAACGTCACTTTCAATGTGACCGACACCTGCGATGTGACCGTCACCTACAACACTGCCGACAAAAGCATCGCCGTGACCGGAAGCGGCGTCACCAACTACACCTTTGCCCTGGACAGCGTGGTGGTGGTGGGTAACGGCTCCGGTGCCTGGCTTAATGGCAAGAATTGGGTACCGAACGCTGCCGAGAACGTCATGACCGAGGTGGCTCCTAAAGTGTATGAAATCTCGTATGAGAATGTGCCGGAGAGTGAGTATTACACATTTAAATTCGCCATCAACGGCGCATGGACCGACAATTTCGGCGGCAAGTTTAAAGCAAGCGGAGAGCCTACTGAGGCCAAATACGATGGCGAATCCATCTACTTCACTTCTAAAATACCTGGCACCATCACGCTCCGCCTCGACCTCACCAACTTCGACTACGCCACCAAAACCGGTGCGAAGTTTACCATAACACTGCCACAGGACCCCGACCCTGCCTTCTACATGAAGCACCCGTGGGGTAACTCCGACGAGTGGACCTGGAAACGCATGGAGAAAAACACCAACTCCGATATTACCGTCAGAGACAATTATGGAAATATCATAGACTGGGGATGGACAGTGAGGGCACCATACGGAGGCCATGGTGTGCTGATCAACACGCAGCCCAACGATGTGGGCGTGAAGGCATTCGACAACCCAAGTATTCCTCCCATGAAATTGGAAGTGGGCGACTCCTGCGTGTTTGCATACTTCGATCAGACTCAAATAGCTGCCATCTATCCCGACAAGTATCTGAAGATGAAGCTCCACTTCACTCCCGAACCAGGCACCTACAGTGCCCCTCTCACCTTGCATGTGGTGTGCGAGAATCCGACATCGCCAGTGGTAAGTATTAAATATTGCATCAATAATGGTTTCATCACTCCTTACGACAGCGCTAAAGGAATCACACTCACAGAGAGCGCTTTAGTGTCAGCCTATATAGAATTAGAGGAATCTACCACCACATATCTCATCAACGGGCAATACATCATCTCCGAGCCAACAGGCGTGACCGACGTGACCGTCCCCACCACCAGTGGCAAGGCAGCGAAAGTGCTGGAGCAAGGCCGCATAATCATCAAAAAGGACGGCAAGAAATACGACCTAATGGGAAAAGAAATTAGATATTAGAAATTAGAAATTAGAAATTAGAGATTAGAAATTAGAAGTTAGAAGTTAGAAGTTAGAAGTTTGAGGTTAGAAGTTTGAGGTTAGTGATTGGCCATTATGCCCATCTATTTCCAATCTCTACTATCTAACCTCTAACTTCTAATTTCTAATTTTCCTTTCTATCCTCATAACCAATTATGGGGATACCGGCCTTTCTTTTCATTATTTTTGAGTATTGCCTGAAAATCGGGGCAGACGTAATTTTGCACCATGAAATTCATAAAAAGGGAAATGAAATTTAGTAGTAGATTAGCATTATGCTTATTGATGGCGCTGATGTGCGCCACTGTGGCGGAAGCACAAGGCGCCACACAGAAGAAAACCACTGGTGTGCTGATGGTGCACTACGGCACGCGTAACGACACAAGCCGGAAAGCCACTATCGACCTCATCGACAGTATGGCTACAGCGCGCTTCAGCCATTGTGAAGTGGTGGAGGCGTATGCCGCTGGCGAGGTGATTAGAGCGCTGGAAAAGCGCGGAGTGAAAAAGCTCACCATTGGCGAGGCGCTCGACAAGCTGATTGCCGACGGCTGCGACACCGCCGTGGTGCAAACCTCCATGCTGCTCGACGGCGTGATGACCGACATCGTGAAAAAAGAGGTGGATCGCCGTAAAGACCGATTCAAGAAAATAAGCGTGGCGCGCCCATTGCTCTATTCCGTTGACGACTGCCGCCGTATGCTCAACCTGATTGCCGCCCACATTGGGGCCAAGAGCGATGAGCAGGTGGTGATTGTGGGGCACGGCAGCGACAGCCCTGCCAACGCCATCTATTCACAGCTCAACTGCATCGCCAAACTCGAAGGACGAGAGAATTGGCACGTGGGCACCATCGAGGGCTACCCCACTATCGAGGGCGTGATGAAGATGCTCGCCCGCGACAGCCGCAAGAATGTGGTAGTGGTGCCGCTGCTGTTTATTGCCGGAAACCACAACGAGAAAGACATTAAAGGCGTGTGGGGAGAGGCCCTGAAAAAGGCGGGCTACCATGTGCGCTTCATCAGCAAGGGCCTGGGCGAGATGCCAGAGGTGCAGCAGTTCATTTTAAGCAATATCAATCAATTAATATCCAATACTCGAAATGATTAAGAATAAATGGTTTTTCATGGCCTCAGCCTGCATGCTTATGTCGGCGCAAGGGGCTTATGCAAGTGCCGAAGCCTCGGCCTCGCAATACACCGACACACTCAACCGCGTGTTTGAGCTCAATCCTGTGGTGGTGACGGGCAACGGCCACCAGCAGCTGCTCAAATCCGCCACCACCCCCGTGCATGTGATTTCCAAGAATATGATTAAGGAGACGGGCTTGACCGATTTTCAAGACGCCATATCGCGCCTGATGCCACAAGTGTCGTTTTCACCCAACACGATGGGCTCATATCTCCGCCTCAACGGACTGGGCAACAAATATGTGCTCGTGCTTGTGAACGGCAAAAAGCTGATTGGCGACATTGCCGGCAACGTGGACCTCAACCGCATCAACATGGGCAAAATCAAGCGCATCGAGGTGCTCGACGGCGCCGCATCGTCGCTCTACGGCTCCGACGCCATTGGCGGTGTAATCAACATCATCACCGACCAGCCTACCGACCAGCTTATCTCGGTCACTTCCAATTCCCGCGTGTCGGGCAAGGGAGTGTGGTCGCAGTCGGCTAATGTAGATATCTTCACCAAGGGCTTCGGCTCCTACACCTCGTTCAGCCACGATGCAGCCGACAGCTACCAGAACAACAACCTCACCCTCGACTCCAAGACGGGCGAAACGAAAGAAACCATCGACCCGCTCTTCGTGGGTTACACCTCCAACGTGGTGAACCAGCGCTTCACCTACGACTTCCGTAATATGCTCTCTGTGTATGCCGGTGGCTCCTACTCTTGGAAGCGCACCAACCGCCCAGAGCCTGTGGAAGGCAAAGAGGGAGGCTCGGCCTACGATATGCGCAGCGAGGGCTGGCGATGGGAAGCTGGCGCCAAGTATAAATTCTCGCGCCACTCGCTGCAATTCGACTTCATCAAGGACTCTTACCAATACGGCAACATCTACGACGCCGCCTCTGGCAAATACAAGATTGGCGACTATGTGATGAGCAAGGACCAGAAATATTACGAGGGCGAACTCAAAGGCGTGTTTAATTTCTACGAGGGTGCCACCACCATGGTGGGCGTGGACTGGCGCAACGACTTTTTAGTGGCCACCTCTGGCAATGTGGATAACCATGCCTACACTTGGGCGGGCTATGCACAGCACGATATGAAGCTGCTATCCAACCTCTCCGCCACACTCGGCGTGCGCTACACGCGCCATGAGGCGTTTGGCAATAATTTCACGCCAAAGGTTTCGCTGATGTATGCGCCCGGCAACTTCCGCCTGCGCGCCGCCTACTCACAAGGCTTCCGCGCTCCAGGGCTCGATGAGCTGTATTACCACTACTTCAAGCTGATGGCTGGCCGCCCTGTGATCACCTTCGGCAACAAGGACTTGAACGCTGAAAAGAGCCACTACGTTTCACTCAACGCTGAATACAGCAACCGCATTTTCACCCTCTCGGTGATGGGTTATATGAACTTTATCAACGACATGATTATCAAGGAGAAGCACGATGTGGACGATGCCACACGCGCCGAGCTGCAACAGGAATTCCCCGAAATGACTGAAGCCCAGGCCGCCAAACTCAAATCCTATAGCCGCTATGTGAACAGCGACAAGGGCTCAGTGAAGGGTATTCAGGTGAACGCCAGCGTGAACGTGTTCGACGGCTTCTCGGTGATGGGTAGCTATGCCTACACTTATGCGCGCACCAAGACGGGCGACCAATGGAAAGACCTTGAGCGCTCTATCCGCCACACAGGCACCCTTGCGCTGAACTATAATCAGACTTGGAACAAATACACTCTCAATGTGAACCTGAATGGCCGCATGCAGAGCAAAACTCTCTACCCCGACTACGAAGACGCGCCAGGCTTTGGCGTGTGGGGCATCAACACCACACACACCTTCAACGTGTGCAAGTGGTTCAACGTGATGCCAAGCGTGGGCGTGGAAAACATCTTCAATAAGAAGGACACCCGCATCGACCACGACAACATTCGCCATGCGCTCTACTCACCAGGCAGAATGTTTGTGGTGGGATTGAAAATCAACTTCAAAGGATAAAGCGAACCCAAAAACAAACGTTTTTTTATAGTGTCTGCACATCACGGGCATTGCGGCTATTTGCCCGCAGTGTCCGTGACACGGCACATTAATAACCACAATTCATCATACACACATGAACAGAAAATTAATCTATCACATTCACCTGTGGCTGTCGCTGCCTCTGGGCATTCTCATATCGGTGATATGCTTTTCAGGCGCCACACTCGTGTTTAAAGACGAAATACGCACCGCCCTCGGAATGCCCAAGGTGATAGCCCACGCGGCGCAGCACCAGAAGCCGTCAGCAGAGATGAGCCCCGACAGTGTGAAGGCGTTTCAAAAGAAAGTGAGCGACATGAAAAAGGCGGGTATGACCGACAAGCCCGACTTCTTCACCTACACGGCACGGCTGCACAAGTCGCTGTTTGCCGGAAAAGTGGGCAAATACATCGTCACCTACACCACCGTATTTTTCATCGTCATACTCGTGTCGGGCGTATGGATCGTGTGGCCCAGGAATCGCAACCAGTGGCGGCAGCGGTTTGTGGTGGCCACGAAGAAAGGCAGCCGCAAGCTCTGGTTCGACCTGCACACATCGCTCGGCTACTGGGTGGTGCTGTGGCTCTTGGTGCTTGCCGTCACCGGCGTAGCGTTTGGGCTGCATCTGATTCCACGCGGTGAAACCATGCGCCTGTTCCATGCCATTCATGTGGGAAGCTGGGGCGGCGTGGTCACCAAAATCATCACCTTCGCAGTGAGCGTGATAGGCGGAACGCTGCCGCTCACAGGCTATTACCTCTACTTCAAGAAGCACTTTTCATAGCCACAACTGACCTACACACACATTGCCACAACTTTATAATAAAGAGGGGGCGTGCCACTTGATGATTGGCACGCCCCCTCGCGTATTTAGTATATCAGTGCTTCAGATAAAATTCTTCATTTGCATCACTTCACCAGCACTTTTTTAGCCGATGCAGAGCCATCGGTGTAGATGGTTTGCTCCACATAGATACCAGCGTCGGCCGGTTTTTCAGAGAAGAGGACACCGCTCATGTTGTAATACACACGCGATGCCACCGCCTTATCCACAGCCACGTCGGCCACACCTGTAGCTTCAGCCACCACAATGTCGTAGGTGCGGCTGAAGCGTCCGGCGGTCTTGGTGATAGTGGCAGGACCAGCAGCCTTCGCGTAAACCTGCCCATTGTAGATGCCGAGGTTGTCAGATACGCTCCATTCCACGCCATCTATCGCACCAATGGTGATAGGCTTGGTCACATACTCAAACGTGTCGCCATCGGCCAAGAGAACCGAAGCCACAAAGAAGTTGTTGTAGGGGTTCTCGGCAAAACCCTTGAGCGACGGATAGCAGGCTGGCTGCAACTCAAACTCGTCGCTGATGCCGTCTTGAGTGAACATCTCGCGCGTGCTCTTGCCGATAGGCTTGCCAAACTCGCTGCTGAGGTCGTAGGCCGTAAGGGCGTTCACAGTGGTGTCGGCATAAGCGTTCACCACGCTGTAATACAAGCGTCCACCGGGATAAGCGGCGGCAATGGTGCTGACATTGCTGCCCCCCGACACAATCTTTCCGGCGTTGTAGCAGTTGGTCACTGTTGCGGCAAACGAGGCAGCCTGCCCCGTGTAGGGCTGAGCAAGAATACCGCCCACATTATCTTTACCGGTGACGGTGCCAAAGTTGTAGCTGTCGTAGATTTTGAAGCGTCCTGCGCCTGCTATACCACCCACATCGGTGCTGCCGCCAGTCACATCGCCCACATTGAAGCAGCGGTGCATTTCCTTCGACTGGCTGCCGTTGTAGCCTGCAATGCCGCCCACATTCTTGCCTGAGCCTTTCACATCACCAGCGTTATAGCAGTCTTCCGTGAATGCCTTGAGCGAGCCAGCCACACCGCCCACGAAGGCGTTGCTTGCGTTGGTAGACGTGATAGCGCCAAGATTGTAGCAGCGAGCCACATAGGTAGAGTCGTTGCCGGTGACGGTGGCGTTGCCCACAATACCGCCCACATGCATATTGCCGGTCACGGGCACGTCGTTGTGGCAATCGGTGATAGCGGAGTGAACCGAAGCGGTGCTCACCAACTTCGAAACCACACCACCCACATACGAGCCTACGCTATTGATTTCATGTGCGTTGTAGCAGTTTGAAATACGAGTACCAGCCATCATATTGCCAGCCACACCGGCCGCATAGCCTGTAGTGGAAGTGGCCTGCACAGCGCCAGCGTTGTAGCAACTGTCGATCACAAATGGAGTTTGATTGTTGTGTGCCACGTTCAAGGCCACCACACCTGCTGCGTAGGCCTTGGCGGTCACCTCGCCCTCGTTGTGGCTGTAGCTCACGCCAGAGGGGAGCAGCGCGTCGCCAATGATACCACCGGCATAGTTAGTGACGGCGGTCACCTTGCCATAGTTGGCGCAATGCGTGGCGTAAACCGATGCGTTGCCTGCCACGCCACCAGCATATTGAGTGGTGGCGGTCACCTCGCCATAATTGTAGCAGCTGTCCACAGCCACACATGAAGATGGTGCCGATGCGCCGAATATACCGCCAGCGTTGGTGGTCTTGGCGGCCACCTTGCCATGGTTGGCACAGCGCTTAATCTGGCTGCCCTCGTAGGCTGTGCCAGCTATACCGCCAGCCGAGATAGTGCCAGTGGCAGTGACCTGCGCATAGTTGTTGGTGTTATAGATAGAGCCATACAGGCTACCAGCCACAGCGCCCACAGAGGTGTAGGCATTAAACTGACAGTCCTTGCCCACAATCAAATCGTGCACGCATCCTTCAGCGCCCACAATGCCAAACAGTCCATAATTCGCATCCGTTTTTTCAGTGGCGTTCACAGTCACATTGTTCACAGAGTGTCCATCGCCATCGAAATTGCCTTGGAAGATGCCTCCGCCACGAGCTATTGGAGAGAACGACTCGCCGGCGAAATCAAGATTGGCGGTGAGTTTGAAGTATGCTTCTGCAAAGTCGAAGCCCGTGTTCACCATGAAATCGCTCACCTTCTTCCAGTCGGCCACGCTGCCGATGAGGTAAGGAACGGCTTCCGTACCTTCACCTTCAAGAATCTTACTGTTGAGTGTGGTCAATGGCAACTCGCGCACATAATCACCAGCCTTGGCCACCAGCACATCGCTCGACGCGCCTTCAGCCGGAACGGTCACATTCAGTTGCTCGTCAGCCACACTGAAATGAGTGCCTTGCTTCACGCTCCAGTTCACCGCAGCGGTGTTGCAGAGCTGAGCAGGGGCTGCCATGTAGGCGGCGCAATTGCCTTCGGCAAATTTCACCACCGCATTGGCATGAAGCTGGGCAAGCGCAAAATCTTTGGCAAACGTGAGTGTTGGATACTTGCCGTCGGCCTTCGTCCACACCTCATCGGGCAGTGCCACTTTTGCAGATGCAAGCGCGGCAGAGGTCAGTCCCGATGTGCCAGCCGAGTTAGCAAGGCCCACAGCGCCCACTTTCTGAATCTGCTTATCGTAGAGCGCATTTTCAAAGGTGCCTAACGTGTTCACGCCCACCAGAGCGCCACCTGTTGAGGCTTCGGCAGAGCTTTCCACCACACCATAATTCACGCCGTTGGTAATCTTGGTAGGAATGGCTGCGGTGCCCGTCATCGAGCCGGCAATGCCGCCAGCCTGCTTATACGAGTACACCTTGCCAGAATTGAGCACATTCACCATTTTAGTGCCCGACACGGCGCTACCCACAATGCCGCCAGCGCCATATTGCTTGCCTTCAGCCTGGTAAGGATTGAGGAACGTAGCCGCCACCTCACCGGCATTCTGGCAATTTTCGATTGTGCCCGATGTGCTCTTGCCGGCAATACCGCCAGCGTAGGTGTAGCCGGCATACACATTACCGCCATTGAAGCACTGGCGCACAATGCCTTTGGCCTTCAAGTCGCCCACAATGCCACCTGCTTCAGAGAAATAAACCTTCACGGTGCCATAGTTGGCGCAGTTTTCAATCAATCCGGCATTAGAGCCAGCCACGGCACCACCATAGGTGAAGCCGCTCATCAAGCAGTTCTTGCCGATATTCACATTCTTCACCACGCCCTTTTCGCCCACGTTGGCAAAGAGGCCTGCGTAGTTGTAGCTGTCGTCGCTCCTGGGGTTCACATTGCCAGGGGTCGATGATGAAGCATCGTAGAACGCCACGCTGCTCACCACCATATTGTCGATGGTGTAGCCACCGCCATCGTAGGTGCCGAGGAAGGTGAATTTTGCGTAAGGGTCTTTACAGATAGGCACGATGGTGTCGCCCTCGCAGTCGATGTCGGCCACCTGTTTGAGGTATTTACCCTCAAAGTTGATGGTGGCTGCATTGGAGATGTGTGAAAGGTCCTGAAGATCTTTCTTGGTGCGGATAATCCAGGGATTCTCGGCAGTGCCCTCACCGGAGAATGGCATTGGCGCAATGTTCAGAATCACATATTTGCGCACATTGCCCTTGCTCACAAACACGGTGTCGGTATGCTGTTCCCAAGTCAGTTCGCCCACGCCGTCTTTCAACTTATAGGCATAGCCGCCATCGGTGGTGTACTGGTTGTTTTTCACGCCATTCCACACCACATCGTGGGCAGTGCTGTAGGTGAAGTTGTTTTTCACCTGGTTCACGTTGTCGGTTGCCGCCAGAGTAAGTGCGGCAGAAGAAGCTGCCTTAAAGTCGGCAGGGAGCGATTTCAAAGTGGGATACACGCCAGTCTCGGCGGTCCACACATCGGCAGAGAAGCCCTCAGGTGCGGTGCCGGAAGTGAGGTCGGCTGTGCTCTTGGCGTTGTCGGCCTCCAAGCCGGCGATTTGAGCATCATAGTAGCAGCCTGCTCCTATGGTGATATAGGTGGGCGTGCCCACCAGGCCGCGTGTGCTTGAAGTGGAGCCAGTCACCAGCATACCCGAAGCGTAGCTGTTGGTGATCACGCTGCCACCCGACGAAGTGTTGTATTCTGAGCTCTTGCCCACCAGGCCGCCACAGTGTGGCGTGTTGGGGTTGCTCACATATCCTGTGCTGTAGCAGTTGTTCACGGTGGAATGATAGAGTGAGCCTGCCAGACCGCCCACATAGCATGCCGAGGCCGCCAAACCCATCACTGTGGCTGAAGATGCGCTATTGGTGATGGAGCCATTGCCAAATGTGCCCACCAGGCCACCTACTGCCACCTCGCTGTTGGTGCCATACACGCTGCCAGAGAAAGAGCAGCCGTCTATTGAGGCATCGGGGTCGCTTGCCGACACTTTGCTGACCAAGCCAGCAATACCGCCCACAAACACCTGTTTGCCGGTGCCATACACGGTGCCTGTGGCATGGGCATTGATGATGCTTCCATACTCAGCACCCACCACTGCGCCGCTGTAGCCGAGCGAACGCACATACGCTTTGTCCACAGTCACATTACTTACCGGACCATAAGAGCGGCCTGCCACTGCACCCACGTTGTAGCCTTCTGTGGCAAGGATTCGGGGGTTGGTCAAGGTCACTTGATCAATTTTGCCAAAGCTGCGGCCTGCCAATGCGCCCACGTTGTAGCCGAGCGACGACACATAGGCACCGTCCATCTTCAGGTTTTTCACCTCGGCATTAACACCGATTTCCGCGAACAGACCGCAATAGTCGTAGGCGTAGTTCTCGATGGAGAAGTTGCTGATGGTGTGTCCATCACCGTCAAGCACACCGTCGAACACATAAGATGTGTTGCCGATTGGAGTAAATGCGTCCTTTGTGCTTGCCATGTCGATGTCGGCAGCCAACTTGAAGTGCTTGCCGGCAAACACGCCACGATAGGTCACATCATTCACCTTGGTGGAAGCTGCACTGCGCACACTGGCATCATTGACGGCAAGATACGACAGCGTGGCCAAATCTTGCGGTGTCTTCAGCAGGTAAGGATTCTCGGCAGTGCCCTCGCCTTCGAAATTCAACGCCGGTTTTGCCGGGAACGTCAAATTTGCCGTGGTGGTGATGCTCGTGCCATCGTACATGGCCATAATCACTTTATAGGTGCCATAGGCGGCCTGAAGCCACTTGTTCCACGATATTTTACCCGATGAGTAAGTGGCGCTCAACGGACTGAGCACCTGTGCCGACACCTTGATGGAGCCATTGGCGTCGGCCGTTTCTGTGAATGAGTAGCAGTTCACGTCGCCGTAAGTATTCACGGTGTAGAGTGTCTGAGGGTCGATGCTCACGGTGCCGTCGGCATTGAGGGTGAGCAGCAGATCGGTATAGCCCAATGAGGCAGCAGGCAGATGCAGCACGCGGGCCTTGTTGCCCGACACTTGGTAAACGTAGCCGCCTGTGCTCTCACTGGTGACGGTGCGGTTGGCGGTGGTCATAGAGCCGTCGCCACCATAAGTCACCTTTTTGTTCTCGATGCTGGTGTTGGGAGTGACCACCACCGCATATTTCACAAGGCTATTAGTGAGGTAGGAGCCTTTGCTGGGGCCTGCGGTAACAAAAAAGCCGAAAGCGTCTTCTATGAAGATTCCGCCATCGGCTATTGTTGCTTTCACGCCTTCAGTAGGGCTGTAAACGCCTGTCCTTGGGTCGAACTTGCACAGTTGCACCGTATTGCCGTCGATTTCAGCCACGGTCTGCACCGGGAATGTTAGTTCGCCTGTGGTCTCGTCCACTTTAGCCTTGAGGGCTATGTCGGTGAACATGAAAGGTGAGATTGTCACACTGTCGGCAGCCGTTTTTGTCACCGTCACTTCATAGGCAGGCAGAAGCCCGGAGGTGCGCTTTGGCATCAGCGTCTTCTTGCCCACAAGCGAAGCTATTGTGGCTCCAGCGGCCTTTCGGGGTGCGCGCCATGGCCTCACGCTTTGCTCGGCCTTTGCCACAGTCCCTGCCTTGAAAGTCTTGCTCCGGTCAAGCGTCAGCGTGGTGGCACGCTCCGATGGAGGTGTCAGCGCAAGAGGGCCACTGGTGAAGGTGACCTCAGCCGATTTAGCCGGCGCTTCTTGAGCAAAAGCATAGCTGGCGTATGTTACACACGCCATACACAATAAGAAAAGTAACTTCTTACTCATAGCTTGAACTTTGTTTGGATTAATAAATATGATTGTTTAATTTCCCTTAATAAAAAATACAATCAGAAATGTTTCACACTGCAAATATACAAATTTTTAAGAATTATCAATAGTTTTTCATAAAATATTAATCACTTCGCTCATTTTATTAAAAATTTTACATTTCACCCGAATGAATAAATTTCCACTCCCATTCACTCCAACAAAAACGGCTCATAAGGCACAAATGCGGCATAAAACCAACAAAAACCGATAAAAACAGGCCACTTTCTTGCCGATACCGGCAAGAAAACATAACTTTGCGTGTGATTCTTTAAATTTCTTGCCGAAAGATATGGACTTTATTTCTGTAAAAGAATATGCTCGCTCACGAGGTGTGGCCGAGCGAACAGTGCGTAACTATTGCGCCCAAGGCAAACTGCCTGGAGCTGTAGTTATAGGAAAAACATGGAGTATTCCCGCTGATGCCCCATTGCCTGGCCGCAAAAATGCCCGGCTTCATATTTCTGCATTGCTAAAGGCCCTTAAAGAGCAGAAAGAGGCTAAAACAAAGGGGGGAATATATCATCGCACACAGATCGACCTCACTTATAATTCTAACCACATAGAGGGAAGCCGACTGACAAAAGAGCAAACGCGGTATATATTCGAAACCAATACTATCGGCGTTTCCGATGCAAGCATCAAGGTGGACGACATCATCAAAACCACCAACCACTTTCGCTGCATTGATTTAATCATTGACCGCGCTACAGAACCTCTTACAGAAAGTCTTATCAAGCACATACACCTACTCTTGAAATCGGGCACCTCCGATGCGGTCAAGAGCTGGTTTGCGGTTGGGGAGTACAAACGACTGCCTAACGAAGTAGGCGGTATAGAAACGGTTGAGCCGAAAAAAGTGAGTCGTGCCATTAGGGCATTACTTAAAGAGTACCGCTCAAAAAAACAAGTGGAATTTACGGATATCCTTGACTTTCACCAACGTTTCGAGTTAATTCACCCATTCCAAGACGGCAACGGGCGTGTGGGCAGATTAATTATGTTTAAGGAATGTCTGCGCTGGAATATCGTGCCATTCATCATCACCGACGAGCTCAAAATGTTTTACTACCGGGGACTGCACGAGTGGCCGCGCATCACTGGCTATCTCACAGACACTTGCCTCACTGCGCAAGACCACTATAAAGCGCTTCTCAGCTATTTCAAAATCAAGTATTAGTTTCTGTTCAAACAAACAAGAATGGCGTGTGAGGTGCGGTGTCACACACCACTCACACGCCATTCTGAGCTAATACCTCATTTTTTCAATCCATCATTAGGGGCTCTGATTTCACAGCTCCTAAAGTTTTTCCATAGGAGAATCCACGGTAAAGTGAAAGAAGCAGGTGAAAGCTCCTCATCTGCCCTCCCTCACCTGAGTGCTTATTTGTCGTGATGCAAATATCGGCATAAAGGAAGCGGAAATCGTGGTATTTCAGATGGTATTTTCACCCTGCAGCAGAAAAAAACAAATGCCACACACAAAAAAAACGGGGAGTGGCTCCACATGGCCACTCCCCGCCTATTTTCAGTTTGGGTTAGCTTAAATCACCGGTGTCACTTCACCACCATCTTCCGAGCCACGCTCTTGCCGTTGCTCATCACATCTCTCACGATGTAAACGCCAGCATCGGCAGGACGCTTGGTGCCAAGAGCCACACCATTAATGGTGTAGTAAACGCTCTTCACCACAGAAGCGTCGGCATTGACATCATCGATGCCAGTGGGGTTCTCCACAAATAGGTTGTAGGTGCGAGTGAAGTCGCCAAACTGTTTGGTCACCCATGCCTCGCCCTCTTCCGAGCAAGTGACTTTGCCATCGCTAATAGCGAGGTTGGCGCTGCAAGTCCACACGGTGCCTGCAGGTGTGCCCACCACAAAGGTAGAGCGCACATGGTCGTAGCTTTCTTTCTCACCCACCACAGGCACTGCGGCAAACCAGTTGGCCACTTCATTTTGCGCCTGTGATCGGAGCGTTGGATACATACCTGGAACCAGAGCGAACGCCGTGTCAGAGGCAAGTGCGCTGCAGAGTGTAAGCTCACGGGTGGTCAGGCCAGTGGCCTTGGCATCAACGGTGCTCGCAGGCTGTGCCTTATTCACATCAGCGTCGTAATACACATTGGTCAAGTGCACCTCCTCTTCTTTAGAAGGAGTGATGTTGCCACAGGTTTGGGGCGCTTCCGAAACGATTTCGCCAGCGTTATACACATTCACCAGCGTAAAGTCGCTGAACACGCCGCCGGCAATACCGCCCACATAGCCTTTACCAGCCACTTTACCCATATTGTAGCTGTTGTAGATTTGGCAGCGTCCGTAGCCCCAAAGGCCACCAGCCACGCCATATTTGTTGGCTGCGCCTGTCGAGGTCACGTTGCCGAGGTTGAAGCAGTTATACACCACACCTGCGCCAATGCCGCCGAAGCCGCCCACGCCATAGTCGGAAGCCTCAACATCGCCAGTGTTGTAGCAGTTCACTGCCGTGCCGCTCATGCCACCGGCAAATCCGGCAGCATACTTTCCGGTGTTGGCCACCTTACCGGTGTTGTAGCAGTCTTCGTAGTACGATTCGCCGTCGTTGTCGCCAACCACGCCACCTACATATTGTCCGTTACCCACGATATCGCCCGTGTTATAGCAGCGAATCATGCGAGCCACATAGCCGCTACCGGCCTGGTGCTTACCAGCCACACCGCCCACATCGTTCGATGTGGTGCTCACAATGTTGGCTGTGTTGTAGCAGTCGATGAGCACAGAGCCTTCATAGAGACGTCCGGCCACACCGCCCAGATAGCCTTTGGCTGTGATTGGAGCCTCGTTGTAGCAGTCCATCATCACCAAGGGAACCACCGACTTTTTGCCGCCGCCGAGAATACCGCCCACATTGCTTCCGGTGGAAATAATCTCGCCTTCGTTGTGGCAATAGAGGATAGAGTCGCCGCCATTCGAGGCTGAGGCAATACCTGCCAACTGGCTCATACCCGAAATCACGCCCTTGTTCACGCAGTCGCGAATCACACCGCTGTTGAAGTTGGCGATACCCGCCACATAGTTCTTCTTGGTGTCGGGCCCCATAGCGGTGTCGTTCAAGCATTTCTCCACCAAGGCGTCTTTCTCCACAGTGTAGGCGATACCTGCCAGATAATTGCCCTTGGAATCGATTTTACCATAGTTTTTGCAGTTCACCACCGAGCCGCCAGTCTTCACATAGGCTGCAATGCCCGCAGCAGCGCTGCTGCTTGAATACACGGTGGCATGGTTGACGCAGTTCTCCACCTGGCCATACACATTGCCGGCAATGCCGCCATTGTTGCGGTAGCCTGTGATGGTTCCGCTCTTGAAGGTAAGGTCGTGCACTGCGCCTTGTGGGCCTACGTTGCCGAAGAGGCCACGGCCACTCTGTGTGCCATCCGCCACATTGATAATATTGATGAACGCTTTCCCGTTGCCGTCGAAATCGGCATTGAAGCTATTGGCGTCCACACCCACACACTCGTAGGTGGTGGTTCCGAAGTCAATGTCGTTGAGCACCTTAAAGTATCTGCCATTGAATGGATATGCCTCGGTGTTGGTAAACTTTGCCAATTTGAGCATATCGTCCTTGGTCTTGATCTGGAATGGGTCGGCTGCGGTTCCTTGTCCCTCAAACACGTTTGGCATCGCACGCAGCGCGATAGTCTTGGTGTAGGTGCCCACTTTTGCCACAAGTGTGTCGCGGAGCGAGGTGTTGCCTTCGGTCAGGAGAGGCTTTAGCGCACCGTCGGCCACCGTGAAGTGCTCACCTTCGGCGAGTGTCCATTGCAGGTCGGCTGCCTTGTAGAGCTGAGCTGGCGTATATACATCGTCGGCGTTCTGCCCATCGGCAAAAGTCACCACCATCTTTCTGTTGGCAACAACCGAAGGCTCGTCCTTCACCGATTTAATTACAGGATAGAGTCCGGCAGTCCAGTCGTAGCGGTCGGCATCAAAGCCCTCAATGGCCTTGCCACTGGTGAGCTGCTTGGTGGTCAGGGCCACTGCACCAGCCACTGTGGAACTTGCCGCGCCACCGTAATGGCCAATCTGGGCATCATAATAGTTGTTGGCCACATCATAAGAAGCACTGGGGGCTGTGGCAAGCACTGCGCCACGAGAGGCGTTGGTCAAGTCGTAGCGTTCCACCGTGCCATAGTTAAGGTTGAGCTGCACCGTGCCCTTCATTGGAGCAGAGGTGATGATGCCGCCCACATTGCGTGCGCCGTAAATTGCGCCAGCGTTCACGTTGCCGCGGAGCACACAAGTGGAGCCGCCATTAGCCACGATACCGGCTATATTGGTTTGCGCATGTGCCTTGTGGCTGGCATCAATGCTGTCGCCCTCAATGTAGCCGTCGTTCTGGCAATACTGCACCGTGCCGGCTGAGTAGGCCGCGATACCGGAAGCGTAGGAACCGCCAGTGAGGATATGTCCGGCATTATAGCAGCCTTCCACGAGACCATCGGGCTGGTTGAGAGCCACCACGCCGGCAGCATAGTTATATGATGTGGTGCATGATGCATAGTTCTTACAGTTGATCACCTTGCCATAGTTCACCGCTGCAATGCCCGATGCGTAGTTGTAGGCCTTAAACGAGCAGTCGGCAGCCATCGTAAGGTTCTTCACTGTGCCGTTTTCACCCACGAAGCCGAAGAGCGACACGGCCACAAGCGACTGCTTATTGTCGGCCTTGCCAGCTTCATCATATACCAGACCATCGATATTCAGGTTGTGGATGGTGTGGCCGCCGCCATCGTAGGTGGCGTTGAGCTGACGGGCGCTGTTGCCGCCCATGCCAATGCCACCGAAGCCAGTAGCGTCGATGTCGGCCACCTGCTTGAAGAAATCGCCTTTGAATGTTTGTCCGTATGTTGAGATACCCTCATTGAGCGCTTCAAGATCGGCTTTTGTCTTAATCAGGTAAGGATTAGCCTCTGTGCCCGCTCCGCTGAAAAGCGAGGGATTGATTGTGGCGAGGGAATACATCTTAAACTGGCTCTTGTCGGTCGAGGAGAGTGCCACCAGCACCTCATTGGAGTAGGTGTTCTTCACCGTCACCGAGTCGCCCTGAATCTTCAGACCCGTAGTTTCATCGCTGAAGGTGTTGCCGTCGTAGAGTTTCCAGTAGATGCTGTTTTGAGTGCTCACTTTGAAGGTGCGGCGCACTTTCGACACATTGTCTTCCTTAGGGAAGAAGATTGGAGCCGCACTCATGTGGGCGGCTGCAGTGCCTGCATAATTCTTCAGGCGTGGATACTGCCCTTCTGCAAATTCCCATACCGAGGTGGAGAAGCCTGCTATGGCCTTGCCACTGGTGAGCTGTGCAGTGGCGAGCTCCATGCGCTTCACGCTGTCGGGAGCCACCAGGCCCTGCATCTGGGTGTCGTAATACACGTCGCGGAACACGCTGTCGCGATACACCACGCCATACACGCCCATTGCGTTGCGGGTGGCGAGGTTACGCACTTGCCCGTAGTTGAGGCAGCGTTCCACCTTCGACAGGCGCGACCACACTTTCTCTGGGTTAGTGGAGCTGATGCTGTAAGATGGCGTTGACACGTAGCCAATCAAGCCACCCACATTGTTGGAACTTGCGGAATTCACCACAATATTGCCATTATAGCAGTCATACAGGTTGCCACCGTAGATGTTGCCTGCCACGCCGCCTACTGCACCTTTTGTGGTGGTGCCGCTGGTTTCCGACATTGCGGAGATGGGGCCAGCGTTGAAGCAGCGCTGCACGGTGGACTCAAGCACTTCACCTATCACACCGCCAATATAGGGCGATGGCACTTTTGAGGTGATTTGCATATCGCTGTAGCTGTCGGTGAGCAGGGCTGCGCAGTTCTTGCCTGGCAGGGTGGTGCCCACCACGCCGCCAACCGACTTCCACATGGAGTTGGCCACGCCAATCACAGTGATTGAGCCATGAGCCTTCAGATTGCTCGCCACGGCATAGCCAGCCACAGTGCCGGCAATACCAGCGTTCTCACCTGCGCCTGTGATGGCACCCGTGAACACGCAGTTGTCGAGTTTCGGACCATTGAAGTAGCCCACAACGCCAGCGGCACAATAGTCGGTGGCCTTGATGGTAGCGCCCTCTACGGTGATATTGGTGATAGTGCCCGCACTCTTGCCAGCCACGGTGCCGGTGTAGCTGCCGGCAGTGGTGATGGCTGGGCTCACCATCTTTAAATTGGTGATCACACTTGCGGTGTCGGTCACGCCAAACAAGCCTTGGCATGGCTCTGCTCCCACAGCGATGGTGAGATTCTTCACGGCATTGCCAGCGCCGTCGAAATGGCCACGGAACTGGGTGCTTTCGGTAGAGCCCACAGGAATGTAGGCCTTGGTGGAGGTGCTCATGTCGATGTCGGCACCGAGTTTCACATATTTTCCTTTGTAGTCGTTGCCGCTGTTCACGTCTTCAGCAAATGCGTTGAGCTGCGAAGCGGTGGTGATGGTGTAGGGTGAGGCCTGAGAGCCGTCGCCCGACCAGTCTTGCACGGTGGGCGCTGGATATGTAACGGTGCCCTTTGGGAAATCAATGGTGGCAGAAAGCACGCCTAACGCACGGGTTCCCTGTGCGGCGGCACAGAACACACCGTAGTTGCCCAAGGTGATCTGGGTGTCGGTGCCAGAGCCTTTTATGTAGCCTTTCTGGGCTGACTTACTTTTCGCCCAGTCGGCTGGATAGCAGTTGAATGGGCCATACATGGCGTTGTTGAAAATGAGCTGAGGTGAGATACTGACCGATTTGTCGGTGTTCAGACGCATCTTCACCACTGCGCCATTGCCAGTGAAGTTGATAATTTCCAGCTCATTGTCATAAGGCTGACTCACATACACGGGATAGGTGCGCACGGAGTCGGTGTTGGTGGCCGACTTGCCGTCGTACACCACCTCGCTGATGGTGGCGTTGGTGGGCTTGAACACGCTCTTGCTGAATATGCCGAAAGAGCCGCCCTTTGAAGCACCGCTCACCACCATCACGCCCCAGGCGCCCAGTGTAATGGTGCCATCGTCGGCGATAGTGCCTGTGATGGGGGTGGTGGTGCTATACACCCGCTGACTCAAATCCATCGAGCAAGCCCAGATGGGGCCATAGGTGGAATGGTTGTAGATTTGACCGGGGGTAATGGCCACGGTGCCCGCGCTCAGGTCGTAGGTGCACTGAAGCGTGTCGGTCAGTCCCCACAGGTTGTAGAGCACGGCATGCGTGTTGTCCACTTTCTTGATGGTGACCACGCCGTTCACGCTGGTTGTGCCGTCGGTGTACTTGGTGTCGTATTCCACCGCGTTGAGCACTTCGGGCATAGCCGACAGTGCCTTTGCCGCACTGCGCGCCCTCTTTTTGTTTGCCACTTGCCAGATGCCGGGCTCAAACTTCTGCTTCAGCAGGTTCATAGCCTTTTCTCCTCTGGCGTTCACTTCTCTTGCGGCGCTTGCCTTGCCGGCTGGTTTTTCGCCTTTCGCCTCTGCGATTCTGGCTTCAAACTCCTTGACGGCCTCTGCGTCACACTGTGTCGATGAGGAAGCCTCCACGCTGGCCGTGGCAGTCTGCTGACTGCTCTTTAGCTGCTGTGCCGCTTGCTCAAACGACTGAGCCTGCCCCGGGATAGCCATAAAAGCCATCACCAGTGTGAGCAGGCTGTAAAGTAACGTTTTTGTCATAGAGAAAAAATTTAGTTAATGTATAATAGAGTGAATTACAGCATTTTTTGTGATGAGCACAACATTTCCTTTGCTTTGACTGCAAATTTATATAAACATTAGTTAATAACCAACAAAATAATTACGAATTATCACACAGAACTGCATTTTTTAGTCAAACACACGCAAATACATTAAATTTCCTAATCATTTCATCAGTTTTTTCTCAAGTGCATAGGGAGTGCGTCAAGAGGCCTTTTGATGGAGCTGCTTGCTGTACTGGGTTGGAGTGGTGCCGGCATAGGCCTTGAAATGCTTGTAGAAATTGCTCTTGTCGGAAATGCCCACCTGCAAATGGAGCGACCCCACCGCCGCGCCCTCCTCGCTGATAAGCCTCATGGCCTCCTTGATGCGCAATTCTGTGCGCCATGCGCGGAAAGTGGTGCCAAGTTGGCTGGTGAAATACCACGCCATAAAAGTGCGGTCGAAACCCAAGCCGGAGGCTATCTCTTCCACCGTCAGCTCATTTTCCACATATTTTTTCTCCTCCACCCACTTTTTGAGGGCGGCACTCATGGCCTCCACTTTTGCGTCAACGGGGCATAGCGTGGCTGCGGCATCAGCTTGTTGGGCAGCTTGGTCATGGCCATGGTTAGAATCTTCGTCGTCGGGCAGCACCTTCACTATGAAGTTGGCAGTGATGCGGTAATTCATGATTTGAGTTCCCAAATACACATAATATAGTGTGTAGCACACCGTAAAGGCGCACATTCCCACATTGCCCACCGGCAGCACAGCCACACAAAGCGCCGCCACACCCACGCCAAGGGCCGAAATGAAGCATCGCTTTATCCACTGAAGCCGGCTGGAGAGGTCTTCTTCATAGTTGCGCTCTATATAGCGGCTGCTCTCGGTGTAGGTGCGGAAAAAGCGCCAGCTAAACACTGCCATCTCGGCAATGTAAGCCACCGCCGACATGCACACCATCACCGTAAACGCCCATTCTCCCACGCTGTGTGCCGCCATGGTCACTGCCGCCAAGGCCGCCACTGCCAGTCCCCAGCTCGCCAGCCAACGCACTGAAGCCTTCTGCGGGTTGATAAACGTGAGGCAGGTGGCGGTGAAAAGCAGCGCCTGCACCATAGCCACAAACAGCACAGCCGCACGCATGACAGGCTCACCGGGGTCAGCCGGCTGGAGCGCACTCACCCCATTCGACAGCGCCAACGCCACATAAGCGCCCACCAGCAAGTAGCGCATGCGGTTAAACGCCGTCCATCGGTGGTCGGTGTCGGGCACCGATATTTTAGCCATAAACGCCGCGGTCACCAGAGTCACCAAAGCCGAGGAATAGTCGATGAGGGGCAGGCATTTGTTTAAGAGTAAGATACCTTGCATAGCATTTTGTTAACCCCACAAAATTAAACAAAAAAATTGAAACGCACATCACCGAAGCCTGCTTTGTGTGAACGCTTCCTCATCCGCAATTGTCCAATGTGACGAGTAAAACAGATTCAACACATCTGAAATTCGTTTAGAGCAAGACAGCGCATGCACAAGTTTTTCAATATAATCTTGTATAATATAATAAACAGTATCATCGACAGCTGTTCGGTCATAATCTTTAAGCATTTTATCGACAGTGTATTGGTTATAAGCAGGCCGACGCTATCAATATGCGAACATTTAATTTCATTTTTTGCCTTTATCATTCTGGTATGGGCTGGATTTTTTTACTGTATAGAGAAGGTGACGTTTCGCTTTCGCAAAAATAGGAAAAGTGAAATAAAAATACAGAATCTTTTTCAAAAAAAATGAATAATGCCTATGTGGCGAAAAAGTTGTAACTTTGTGGGTATGAACTACCGTATTACAGCGCCAGCGAGAATTGTGGGCGAAATCAGTCTGCCCGCGTCGAAGAGCATCAGCAACCGTGTGCTCCTAATCGATGCGCTGTGCCCTACACACGGGCGCCTGCACAATCTTGCCAAATGCGATGACACTGATGCGGTGCAGGCCGCCTTGGCCAACCCTTGCGCCACAGAGGTGAATGTGGGCGCGGCTGGCACTGCCATGCGTTTTCTCACCGCCTACTTTGCCACCCGTGAAGGCCACTCGGTGGTGATCGACGGCACTGAGCGTATGCGTCAGCGCCCTATCAAGGTGCTGGTGGACGCGCTGAGGTGCTTAGGTGCCGATATCCAATATGCTGGTGCCGAGGGCTATCCTCCCCTTAAAATCAATGGCAGGCGCCTGCATGGCGGCGCGCTGATCGTGAGCGGCAGTGTGAGTTCGCAGTACATTTCCGCCCTTCTGCTCATAGCCCCTGTGATAGGGGGCATAAGGCTCACGATTGAGGGCGAGATGATGTCGCGCCCCTACATAGAGATGACGGTGGCACTGATGGCGCGCTATGGCGTGAAGCCGGTGTGGGAAGGCAAGGTGATAGATGTGCCGGCTGGAGCCTATCACGCGCTCGACTTCACGGTGGAGGCCGACTGGAGCGCAGCCAGCTACTGGTGGGCGATGCAGGCCTTGGTGCCACAGTCGCGAATCACGCTCCGGGGGCTGGAGCCTCAAAGCCTACAGGGCGACAGCCGCATGGCGGAGCTGATGGCGCAGATGGGGGTGACGGGCAACTGGTGCGGAGCGTATCTCGACCTGCACAGCAATGGCGGAGCGGGCTTCTGCTGCTCCACCTTCGCCGACCTCAGCGGCACGCCCGACATTGCCCAGACGCTGGTGGTAATGCTATGCCTGATGGGACGGCCATTCCGCATCACCGGTCTGCGCACGCTGCGCATCAAGGAGACCGACCGCCTGGAGGCGCTGCGCACCGAGCTGCGCAAACTCGGCTATGTGGTGAAAGTGGAGGCCGACGATGCCATCAGCTGGCATTTCCAGACCACACAACCCGTCGCCCACCCTCACATCTCCACCTATCACGACCACCGCATGGCCATGGCATTTGCCCCTGCCGCCTTCCGATTCCCAGGGCTGGTGATTGATGATGCGCAGGTGGTGAGCAAGTCGTACCCCGATTTTTGGGAGCATCTGCGCGCCGTGGGCTTTAAAATAGAAGAAGTATGATTCCTGCACTCTACATATTCGCTCTGATGGTGGTGGTGGGCATTGTGCTCTACCTTTTCGACCGCTTCGGACACAAGCAGGCCGACGAGCCTGACGCTGCACCGGAGGCGGAAGCGGAAAGCTGCACAGCCGACTGCTGCTCGGCCAACGAGGTGTGCCCCAGCGAAATGATGCTGAGGGGCGCCAGCAAGGGCATTGAGTATTTCGACGACGAGGAACTTGACCAGTTTCGCGGCCGCACGCCCGATGCCTACACGCCCGACGAGGAGGAGCAGTTTCGCGACGTGCTCTACACCCTGCGCCCCACCGACCTGCTGCCTTGGGAGCAAAGCATGAAGAAGCGTGGCATTATGCTGCCGCGCGCCATACGAGAAGAATTTATTATGCTCTATTCAGAGCAAAACGCAAAACACAGCAAACCATAAAATGTTCGACATATTCAGTTACTCCTTTTTCCAAAACGCCCTTGTGGGCATCATTCTGGTGAGCATCGCCTCAGCCGTGATCGGCACCTATGTGGTGTGCCGCCGAATGGTGTTT
>JBNMJK010000034.1:0-28205 GCA_050873765.1 Sodaliphilus sp. | reverse complement strand
ATGTATTGCCGATGGCAAAATTTATCATGGTGTGAACCATGTGGGCAATTGGATTGACTTTTCCCTTGACCAAAATAAAAAGCCCCTCTTTGGCGATGCGTCCTTTGGCGGCAGCGTGACGAATGAGAAGGGTGAGACTGTGGCCATGGGAATGGTGAACAGTGAATATGCCTGCGACCAGATTGAGCTGTTCACGTCCACCTATCTGTCGAGCACCAACTTGCGCGGCACCTGTGCCGAGGTGCAGGCAGTGCTTGCCGAGGGTGAGGAGTTTGGCATTGCCAAACCATTCCGCCTGGTGGTCACTTCGGCTCCATCGGGAGCTGGCGACATGGATATTCCTGCCAACGGCTTTGTGATTAGAGGACAAGGCTCCACGCTCAATTTCGTGAACAGTCTGAAGCCGGGCGATGTGCTGACTTTCGACATTCGCGTGTATATGAGCGGAAGCGAGGTGAATCCTCAGACCATGATTTCCAGTGTACCTAAAATTTTAGAGAAGGGCAATGTGCTCGAAACCGAGTATATTATGAGCCAGTTCAGCAGTAATCAGCCGCTTACCGTGATGGGCTACAGCCAAGACGAGTCGAAGCTGATTATGGTGCAGATTGATGGTCGCTCCCCCATTTCGAGCGGGGCACGCACCACTGAAGGCGCCGACCTGCTCCGCCAGTTAGGCGCATGGGAGGGACTGAACTTCGACAGCGGCGGCTCCTCCACCATGTACAGTCAGGCTTTGGGCACGCTCAATGTGCCGAGCGACGGCTCTGAACGCTCCGATGCCAATGGCTTCTTTGCCGTGAGCACCGCTCCTGCCGACAGCACCATAGCCAAAATATCATTCGTTGACTGGGTGGCAAAAGTGCCAAAATATGGCGTATATACCCCTAAATTCTATGGCTACAACCAGTATGGCCTGCTCATCGACACCGATTTGCAGGGCGTGACGGTGAGTTGCCCGAAATCAGTGGGACAAATGACCGATGTCCGCACCTTCTATGCCGATGGCTCAGGCAACGCAGAACTCACTGCCACTTATGGCTCGCTCACCGCCACCGTGCCCGTGATGGTGCTGGGAGAGGGAGAAGGACTGAACATTGTGAACGACTCCATCATCACCGACACCTACCGAACGTATTCTGTGGCTGTGGAAAACACCCACGATGGTGTGACACGCGCCGTGAATCCTTCTGCGCTCACATGGCGGAGCAGCGATGAAAGCGTAGTGACCATTGACCCTTCTACGGGAGTGCTTCAAGGCGTGGCCGATGGCGTGGCTTATGTGTATGGAAGTATTGGCGAGTTTACCGACACGATGAAAGTGACTGTGGAGCGCCCCACTTCCCATGTGATGCCCATTGATGCCGACATTGACCTCTCCACTTGGAAAATCACGCAGACGGGTGGCAAAAACGCTGTCAGCACTGCCCATGGTGCAGGTTTCGACTACACTTACACCGGCGCTTCGGGCCGCAGTCCCAAATTGGTGCTGAGCAAGACCATGCGCCTGTGGAGCTTGCCTGACGCTGTGCGGATTCGTCTTAACCCTGGAGAAGCACCGGTGAAAAACGTGGTGATGGGTATTCGCCGAAATGGTGAAAAAATCAGCTATCAAACGCTTACCCCCGACACTGTGATTGCAGGTAAAGACCTGGTGCTTACACTGCCCACCGCCTCGTGGATCGACACTTGCGACATGGGTAACTATCCGCTCACATTGAGCACCATTCAGCTCAATATGGGCGCCTCCACTACCGGCAAGAGCTACACCATCAATTTCCAAGGGTTTGAAACGGTGTACGATGCCGTGGCGCCAGCCCCGGTGAAGGGCGATGTAGATGGCAATGGCGTGGTAAATGTGACCGATGTGACAGCCCTCATCAACAAGATTTTGGGCTTGAACGACTATACCGACACCGCATGCGACCTCAACGCAGACGGCTCGGTGAACGTAGGCGATGTAACCACCCTCATCAATATAATATTAGAGGCTGTTTAAATTTACTTGATAAATATAACTGCCAGAAATATTGACAATAATATGATAAACTGCATCTGAGAATAAAAACTTATATGATGAAAAAATTATTATTTATTGCGGCTTCAGCTTTGTTGCTGACTATGCCGATGAATGCCCGAACACAGTGGACTGTGGGTGGCAAAGTGTTTGATGTGGACACGCTTGTGTTTCCTCACCCGGTGGGGCCTGGCGTGATTTTCGCCAAGTATGACCTTCCAGCCATGCCTTTAAAGGTGAGTGTGATGGAAATGGACTTGACCAACAAGTATGTGGATTTTGAAACCTGCAAAGGCGGCGACAAGGGCGTGTGTGAGGAGAATCCTCTGAGCATGGCCACCCGTAACGACCGCCCTGGGCACGAAGTGATTGGCGCCACTAACGGCGACTTCTACTTCTACCAGAACACGCTTGAAAACGGTATTCCACGAAGTGGACAGTTTAAACTCGATGAGTGTGTGACCAATCCTGTGGGGCGCGCCTGCTTTGTGCTCGACGACAATCGCCACCCCTACATCGACCGTGTGGACTTCTATGGCTCTATCACCCACAAGGGCGAATCCTACCGCCTTCACACTGTGAATATGCAGCGGCTGGAGTGGGAAGACACGCAGGGCAATCAAATCAACCTCTACACCAATGCATACGGGCCTAAGACCGAGAACTGCTCGGGCGGCGTGAAAGCGCTCATTCACCCTAAGGAGGGTAAGTTTGCCTGGCATGCCAATGCTGTGGAAAACTGCGTAGTGGATTCTGTGTTCGACGGCAACGGCGTGACCGATATTCCTGCCGGCAGCGCCATTCTGTGGGCTCGCGGCACTTGCATCGACCGCTTGAAGGCTATGGCCAAGGGCGATGAATTGGCCATCAACCTGAAAGTGGATTTGCGCTCACAGCCTGGGCTGCTCAAGAATTTCAAGGAACTGATGGGCGGCAGCGACAATATCATTATGCGCAACGGACAAGTGGTTGACGAGTGGGCAGAACGCCATCCACGCACTTGCATCGGATTCAATGCTGACAGCACCAAGGTGTATTTTGTGGTGATTGATGGCCGTAGCCCTAAATCGTCGGGCGTGTCGTTAGGCGAGGCAGCTGGCGTGTTCTTGGGCCTTGGCGCTGTGAATGCTGTAAACCTCGACGGCGGTGGCTCTTCGTGCATGGTGGTGAACGGCGATGTGGTGAACACCCCAAGCGACGGTTCGCTGCGCTCGGTGGGCAATGGCTGCCTGCTCGTGTCGAACGCTCCCGTAGATGATGAAATAGGAATGCTCAACTTTGAGCCCCGATGCTGGAACATCTCCATCAGCGCGAAAATTGCACCCAAGGTGTGGGGCTACAATAAATATGGTGTGCTGAAAGTGCGTGATATGGAAGGCGTGACCCTTTCTTGTGACCCACAGGTGGGGTCGTTCCGTGATGGCCACTTCATTGCCTCTGCCACTCCTGCCGACGGCAATATTTACGCTGAATACCATGGTGTGAAGTGCACCCAGCCCGTGCGCATCGTGAACGCAGAGAAAATGCTCCGCGACGAAAGCGTGGTGGTTGACAAGAGCCACGACTACGAAATCAAGGTGCTTGGCGTGAGCGGCGCAAGCAGCGACATTGTGGATCCATCGGTGATGACTTGGACTTCAAGCAACCCCGATGTGGCGCAGGTGAATGAGGCTGGCGTGGTGAAAGCTGTGGCTGATGGCGATGCCGAAATATCTGGCACAGGCGAGAACTTTCAAGGCACAGTGAAGGTGAGCGTGCAAAATCCAAAGGCGCACACCACCACGGTGGAGCAAGTGAGCATCGACCCTTCAACCTGGACCGTGACCCAAAGCGGCGGCAAGAACCGCAAGGTCACTGCCCTTGAAAATGGCATGAAGATAGAATTTGACGGTGCAAGCTCGCGTAACCCCTACATCAAGCTCACGAAAAAGATGGCACTGTGGGGCATACCCGACACGCTCCGTGTGCGTTTCCGCTCTGGCAACCTTGCCGTGAAGCGCGTGACCATTTCATCGAATGTGAAAAACGGTTCGCAGGTGGTCACCGACTTTGATATTCCAGAGAATGTGGAGGGCGAATATGTGTGCAATCTGCCCACCGACAAATGGTGTGACGCTTCCGACCTCGCCAACTATCCTTTGCAGTTGGTGTATGTGTATTTCAACACTGCAGCTCCTAAAACAGGCGAGCACTACGCTCTTGAGGTTCCCGGCATAGAACTGATTTATGGCAGCAAAGAGGCTTCTGGCATCGGTACCGTTGTGGCAGAGCCTGCTCACCAGCTTACCGTGGCGCCAAATCCTGCCTATGCTGGCGAAATGGTGACGGTGAACGGCGCTGAGGGCGATGTGAACATCTACAACATAGAGGGCCGACTGGTGAAAACGGTTACCGCAGTCGATGGCAAGGTTTCCACATCAGGTCTTGCTTCGGGTGTGTATCTGCTGCAAAGCGGCCGTCAGTCATCACGATTGATTATTAAGTAATCATTACCGAAACCAAAAAATAGAGGCTGTGCCGTAAAACCTTAATTACGACACAGCCTCGTTCTTTTTTTATGGCTATCCCCTTGGTTTAGAAGCGAGCGCTTTTTTATGTGCTGCTTGTAGGGTATGAGTCGATATTACTTCTGCATGCCCTCCATGCTTTGCACCTTCCCGATAAAAAGAATTGCTCCAGTTTGGCGCTCTCTAATCAAGTAGATGAAAGGATGGTCGATGATGAACTCTTTGGGCAGGATGCCAGGGTTGGTTGCGTCACCGACATTCAATCGTGTGGTGGCGGTGGCTATCGATCCCTCCTCGTTCACTTCAATAGTGGTGTTTTGCATCACTTCTGTTAAGAAGAGTGGCTTGGTGGAAATTTTTCCAAGTTGGCCGCTGACGAACACTTTTTCTATACCCATCTTTTTGAGTGGCTCTACTAAATTGTAGCTGTAGGCGCATTTGAATTTAGGCATTGCCACTTGCGATTCGCTCTTCATCAGATAGGAAACCAGCTGAGCGTATTTGTCACCGTCCATCCTTGCAATATAATCGTTGATTTTTACTTTCCGAGGCATAATCACCTGCATCTGGAAAGCCTTGCCGCCATAGTCAAACTCAGCCATCAGTTCATCGTCAGTGATGAAGCCATTCAGCGAGCATTTGTCTGATTTCATCATTTTCACTTTTTCATTGCGGTCGAACTGGTTTCGGAAAATGTCATCGTAAGTGTTCTTCTTCGGAAAATAGTTCCATAGTCCCTTGAAATATAAGCTGTTTAATAAAATAGCTCTCTCCACAGTTCCATCCAGCTCGTTGATGATTGTGTTGATTAAGCCACCCGTTTGCTTCCGTGACCAGTCGTTGATGGCGCCAATTGTTTTGCCGTCGTTGAAGTCGAGAGCTTCCACCATGGCACCATAGTGTTTGAGCATATCATTCTGATAGCTGCTTTTTATGCCGTTTTCAAATTGCTTGTTGATCCAGAGCGAGTTGGCAACTGCCACTTTCGATGAGCACTTGATGTCGGCAGTGAGTGCAGTGTTCATCGTGGCATAATAGCTGTTGATGTCGTCAATCGACGTTTCATCGCCTATTTTCAGCACAGCGGCTATCTCTTCAAAAGTAGCACCCTCGGCGCCATTGGCAAGCATGGCAAGCGCTTGTCCCAGGCTATAGGGCGACACAAACACGTTGACATTCTCATCATTCACCGCTTTCAGCACATTGAATGCAAAGTCGTTTGACTGGTCCAGCACTCTCTTTTGTGGGGCAGACAGCTTGATGCTATACTGCGCAGGTTCCTCGTTCTTTACGTTTGGGCCATCGTCATCATTGTTGCTGCACGATGCAAGAGCCGCACTCATCGCTAACAGACCGATGAGCAAATAGTGGTAGAGTGACTTTTTCATTTTGCAGATAATTTAATAGTTAATATAAATAAAATTGTAATTTGTTATTTTAGGTGGTTTAGTTAGTAGCTTAGTAGATAGAATGTTAAACTGTTTTCCACATAGGTATGTACAAAAATGTGATATTACCAAATAAATTGGCGTTTTTTTTAAAAAAAAAGATAAAGTTAGGCTCATTCGAAAAAGTGGGGGTGTGTGGCTGGGGGGATTAGTAAGCCCAGCGGAGCCATTGGAAGCCACGCTTTTGGCTGAGGTGGATGATGAGCGCGGCGAGGAAGAGGCAAATGACCAATATCAGCATGTAGAGCAGTGGCCCATGCTCGAAGTGGAGATAGATGCGGAATATTTTCTCAATATTGCCATGAAGCACATAGATGATGATGCTGGAGTTTCGCAGCCATTTTGACACTGAATTGCTGATGCTTGGCTGCCAATGGTAGAATGCAGTGAATGTGGTTGCCACGGCAAGCGGCAGCATGATGATGGAGCAGGTGAAACCAATGGTCTCGTTCACGTTGACCAGATCCAATGCCGCAATACATAGGATAGCGAACGACCAGCGCCATGGGGTGTCAGCGCGCTTGATCCATGCGATGAGTTTGGGCTTTGATAGATAGTAGCCCATCGATATCCAAAACAGATTGTAGGGGAACGACAGGTATGGGCTGATGATGTGTTGGCTATACCATGCCACGGGTGCGATGTCGTCGGGCGGCAAGATGGGCACGAGCCTGAAGTAGGCGAACACGATGGCCGGGAAAATCCACCAAACTTTGTCGGAAACACATCTGCTAAGCAGGAATATGATGGTGGTGCACACAATTAGCGCGCCGAAAAACCAGGAGTTGCCAAACACTGCCCCTAAAAAGAAGTCGGTGAGGAAAGAGCCGATGCCTTCGATGCCACTAAAATAATATGGCTTCTTGGCTATGGCGTAAGGGGCCCAGACCACAATCCAGAAGCCGTAAAGCAGGAAAAGGCGCTTTAGAAAATTTGCCAGCGCACTCCATGGGTGTGGCGCACTGTGCACCTTCTTGAAAAACAGGAAGGAGGATATGAGGAAAAATGTGGGTACTGGCAGTGTGAGCAAGGGCTTGACGCACCACTCGCCAATGGCGGCGGGGAGCACACTGGTGGCTTGCAGATGAATTTCCATCACAAGCAGCGCCATGATGAATTTGGCCACGTCGATGCCTTTTAAGATATGCGCTGAAGCCTTGCTATGTGGTGTATCGCTGATCATTACCACAAAGTTACAACAATTGGTGATAACGCCCAAAAAAGGAGCGAGGACGAGCGGCTTTTGATTCTGCGCTCTTCCTCGCTCAAAAAATATGTGATATGAAAATATGGCCAGCGTGAGTGTGGTTATCTTCTGCCGCCCGACACATCGATGCTGCCTCCGCTTGAAGATGCCGACTTGGTGCTTGTGTTGGCTCGTTGTGCTGGAGTGGCTTGTGCAGGAGCAGTGCTCATTGTGGCGCGACCCGGCACACTGGTATGCGTTTGCGACCCGGTGGCGCTGCGTGGAGTGAGGTTATTGCCACTGCTGCTTGTGCCCGTGTTGTGGTTAGGACGGCTGTTGCCCGTGTTTCCGCTGTAGTTGCCACTGCCGCTATTGCCACTATTGGCGTTTGGCCGGCGACCGCTGCCGGTGTAGTTGCCGCTGCCGCTGGGGCGATTGCCATTGCTGCTGCTACCGCCAGTGTAGTTGCCGCCATTATTGCGGTTTGGGCGATTGCTATTTCCGCCGTAGTTGCTGCCGTTGCTGCCATTATTGGTGTTGCCACTGTAGCTGCCGTTTGGCCGGCGGCCACTGCCGGTGTAGGGCCTGTTGTCGTTACGGTTGTTACGGTTGGCATCGCGGTATCCACGGTCGTATCCGCTGTCGTATCCACGGTCGTAACCATTGTTGTAGCCGCTGCGGTAGCGGTTGGGATTGTCGTAGAAGTGCTTTGGCAGACTTGCGCGACGCATGCTCATCGTGCCGTAGGAATCGTAGGGTATGTAATAAACGTTGTTGTAATAGTAATAGGTGTTGCCCTCGTAGTAGTAAGGGGTGCCATACATTACTACATCGTCGTAGCTTGGATCATTGAATATGCCACAAGAGGTGGTCATCACTGCCATGAATACCAGCATTGCCATTGTTTTCATATTTGCTTTCATAATGCTGAATAGAATTTTTAGTGGTTCTACAATCTCGTGTTGTTTGGTGATATAGACGAGTGATTGCTGAATTGGTTTAATGAATGATATGAATTATTTAATGATTTGTAATATTTTTCCGATAGCCTCAGATGGTTGAAACCATTGTATGTCAGGGTCTTTTGCGTACCAAGTGAGTTGCTTTTTTGCATACACCCTTGTATTCTTCTTCATTCGCTCCCGTGCGGTGATATAGTCCATTTTGCCATCGAAGTAGGCAAACATTTCCTTGAACCCCACCGTGTTGAGCGAATTGTAGTGGCGCAGGTGGTACACACTTTTGGCTTCCTGCTCGAATCCGGCTTCCATCATGGCATCGACCCGGCTGTTGATGCGGTGGAAAAGTTCGGCTCGATCCATGTTGAGCCCAACCTTGATGATGCGAAAAGGCCTCGTCTTCCTTTTGCCGGTGCGGAAAGAGGTGTAGGTGCGGCCCGTTTGCCGGCACACTTCCAGGGCGTGGATCACCCGCACTGGGTTCTTCTTGTCCACGATGGCAAAGTAGGCGGGGTCGGCTTGCTCCAGTTCCGAAAGGAGAGGGGCGAGCCCTTGCTCCTGGAATTGGCGTTTGGCTTGGGCGCGCACTTCCTCGCTGATATCGGGCACGATGTCGATGCCCTTGCACACGGCATCCACATACATCATGCTGCCGCCGCACATCACCGCATACTGGCCTTTTGCCCAGAAGGAGGGCAGCAACTGCATCACATCGGTTTCAAATTGCGCTGCGCTGTAGTATTCGTCCAGATTCTTGAATCCCACGAAATGATGCTTCACCAGTGCCTGCTCCTGTGCGGTGGGCGCGGCAGTGCCGATGGGAATGTGGCGGTAGATTTGGCGGGAGTCGGCGTTGATAATCTCGCAGCCCAATTGCCTTGCCACACCGATGGCCACCGACGTTTTTCCAATGCCGGTGGGTCCTGTGATCACGATGAGTGTGGGCGTGGGGCGCATGTGGGCTAAAAGGTGATGGTGTTGTGGTCGAGTGAGGTGATTTGTGCCAGCGATTCCACACGGTAGCCGTCGGCTATGAGTTGCTGCCTGCCGTTTTGGAAAGTTTTTTCAATCACGAAGCCGAAACCCTCTATTTTGCAGCCAGCCTGCTTCGCCAGCTCGATAATACCCTGTGCAGTGTTGCCCCTCGCCAAGAAGTCGTCGATCACCAAGATGCGGTCGGTGGGCTGGAGAAACTCCCGGCTGGCGCAGATGGTGACATCGGTATCCTTAGTGAAGGAGTGGACCACGGTGGAGAGCATGTTCTGCATGGTGGACGGCTTTTTCTTTTTCACAAACACCACAGGGCGGTGCGTGGCCATGCCCACCGCTATGGCTGGCGCGATGCCGCTTGCCTCGATGGTCACGATTTTATTGTAGGGGCAATTGCTGAAGCGGGCGGCAAACTCATTGCCGATGGCCATCATCAGGTCGGGATCCATCTGGTGGTTGATGAAGCTGTCAACTTTGAGAATGCCTCCGTCGAGGCACTTGCCTTCGCTTAGAATACGCTGTTTGAGAGTAGGGAAATTATTCATGCCGATGAATGTTTTTACAAAATTAATCAATAATCGCTAAAAATGCACTATATTTGTGGCTAACTCTCGAACATTTTAAATCAATATTGACAATGACTGATACAGTGGGACGCAAAAAATATGACCTCGACCGCACCGTGCGGCTGGTTTTGACCTGCGCGAGCATAGCGCTCGGCGTGTATCTCGTGAATTACTTGAGTGGCATACTGCTGCCGTTTGTGGTGGGGTGCCTGCTGGCCTATATGCTTGAGCCGGTGGTGCGCTTTTTTATGCGGAAGTTTCATCTGAAGAAGCGAATGTTTCCGGCATTGCTCACGATGGTGCTGTTCTTCGGGCTTCTGTTTCTGGTGGGCTGGTTCTTGATTCCCTCCATCATCAACGACTTTGTGAATATGGGCAAAATGCTGGGTATGTATCTTAAGCACGAGGTGAGCTCTTCTACCACCCCCGACTGGCTTCTTCAGCTGATTAATGAGTATTTGAATGCGGAGAAACTGGAGGCTATGTTCTCGAAAGAGCAGATTTTTGAGTTTTTCAAGAATGTGATGAGCGGCACAGTGTCGGTGGTGGGATCCACCATACAGTTTGTGCTGGCGGTGGCGTCGTGGCTTATAGCGCTGCTCTACATGTTTTTTGTGCTGCTCGACTACGATGTGATAGCCAAAGGCTTTAAGGCTTGTGTGCCAAAGGCCTATCGCCACACCGTGTTTCGCATCTTTGATGACGTGACTGGCACCATGAGCCGCTACTTCCGCGGCCAGGCGTTGGTGTCGCTGTGTGTGGGCATCATTTTTGCCATTGAGTTTTCGATTATAGGGCTGCCTATGGCCATTGTGTTTGGCTTGACGATAGGTGTGATGAATATGGTGCCTTATCTGCAACTGGTGTCGATACCCTTTGCCGCCTTCCTCTGCGTGGTGCAGTCGGTGGCCACGGGCGCGCCGCTCTGGCCTTTGTTTGGGTGGACGATTGCCGCCTACTGCATTTGCCAGGCCATTCAAGACTTGGTGCTCATTCCCACTATCATGCGCTCGCAGATAGGGTTGAGGCCCGCTATCGTGTTTCTGGCATTGTCGATTTGGAGCTATGTGCTGGGGTTCATTGGCTTGATTATAGCTTTGCCCATCACTTCGCTGCTGATATCTTACTATAATGAGTTTATTCTTCATGTGCCCAAATTCCCGTCGGGGAAAGCGAAGGCTAAGCCCGACGACGCAAAGGTGAAGGCAATGATTGATGAAAAGGTGGACAAGCGCCTTGATGAGCGCATGAATCAAATGCTGGAGGAAAAGCTAGACGATATGAAGCAGAAGCAGCAGGAAAAGTAAATATTAGCGCACGGGCAAGGTGTTTTGTTTTCCACACATGGCCCGAAGTGCGCACTCATCACGCTTACGCACGCTCAAAACGGACAATCCGTGCTGAGCGTGATTTTTTTATGGGTAAACGGATGGGTGAAGGTGATGCTCTGGGCATGGAGCATCAGGCGTGTACTGGCGTGGCCATAAAGCGTATCGCCCACGATGGGGCACTTTAGCCCCAAGTGGTGGCTGGCGTGCACGCGCAGTTGGTGGGTGCGCCCTGTGTGGGGGTAGAAAGCCACCCGTGTGCGGTGGTCGGGTGTGTGGGCAAGCACCTCGTAGCGAGTGATGGCGCGTTTGCCATGCTCCTGGTCCACCATCTGCCGTGGTCGGTCGTTGATGTCGGGCCTCAGGGACAGGTCGATAACCCCCGATTTGCCATTTACCATGCCATCGAGTAGGGCGATGTAGCGCTTTTGTATGTTGCGGTTGGCAAACTCGGCTTGAAGTGCGGTGAGCGCCTTGTCGGTTTTGGCCAGCACCACAATTCCGGAAGTGGCCATGTCGAGCCGGTGCACGGCTTTCAGCGTTGTGCCCATAGCCTGCGAGAGCTGCGTCTGGAGGGAATGGTCGTGCAGGCGGCCAGGCACGGTGAGCATGCCGGCTGGCTTGTTCGCTGCCACAAACCAGGGGTCGCTGTAGATGACCATGTCGCTGGTCAGCGAGATGTGGTGATGCTGATGGCGCGGCTCCATTTGAAGTCCTTGCAGCATGAACCACAGGATAGGACGACATTTGTTCAGGCAGGCGCCATAATAGTGGCCATGGTGGCGCACTTCTTTTGCCGGTGATTTTCCCCACCAGAATTCTGCAATGCAGAGGGGCTTCAGCTGATGGGTGAACGCATACTGGAGCAGTTTTGGCGCACAACATTCTCCTGCTCCCGACGGAGGCACTGCCGATGCTTGCAGCGAGGGGTTGGCACGGTAGTAGGCGGCAAACACTTCTGCCAGATCGCTTTGCTCGCCACGGGCGTTGCGCACCACAAACCAACTGAAAATTCGGCGTTGAAGTGCTTCGCTCATGTGTTTACGCTGGGCTTTGAGCGTGTCAATTTCACGGCAGAAGTTCTCTACGTTGGTTTTTTTCTCCTCGATGGCGTGGTCGTGCCGGGTGCGAATCCGCTTCAATTCCGCTTTCTGAAACTGGCTTTCAGCTATCAGCGCTTGCTGCTCCTGTGGCGATAGCGCTCCTTGTGTGCGTCGCTGCTCCCTTTTTGCCTTGGCTTCGCTCATCAGCTGCTTGAAGGAGGCGATGGCAGCTGTTTTCTGCTCCTCGGTCAGGAGTAGTTCCCTTTTCGCCTTGGCAAGCGTGGATGAGGCTTGAAGTTGGCTGATTTGGGCATTGATGGCAGAAATTTGCGCCTCGCCAGCTTTAAATTCGCCATTGGGCTTGAGCATGTCGAAGATGGGTGGCACAAAATAGGGGTGTTGGTTGCTTCCTGCCAATATTCCCGAATAGGCAGCTAAAAAGCCCAAAGTGCCCTCGCTGTCGGTCACCACCAGCACGCCCAGCATTTTGCCGCGCTCCAGTTCCTCGCTCCACTGCGGGTGCTGCGCCACATAGCGCTTCACCTGCTCCGCAGCCAATTTGGCGAGTGGGTGGGGTGTGTATTCAAAGGGGCTGTTGAGGCACGCTGGCACTGCTATTCCCGCTGTGTCGGGTGCGCTGAATAGATGTAGCTTACTGCATTTCATAGCTTTATTTGTGAAAAACAACGAGGGAAAGCGCTTGTTCGTGCAATTTTTTGATCATCAAAAAAAAGAGCTATGCGCCTTCCAGGGTGCAAATTTATGCTATTTTTTCGTGCCATGCGCAAATTTAAGGCTGTAGATTCGTTTTATATTTACTATATTTGTGGTTGGTTTGATTGAAAATCAATAAGTTGAATAAAAAATAATATCAAAAAAATGAAGAAAGTAATTGCAATGATGAGTGCCCTGCTGCTGGTGGCTGCCCCTTTTGAAGGCGCTGCTGCTGGCCGCAAGTCGGCAAAGAGGACCGCCGTGAAAACATCTGTAAAGAACACTAACCCTGGCGTGGTGCAGGTGAAGGGCGTAAGCTATGAGATGGTGCAGGTGGAAGGTGGAACTTTCACAATGGGAGCCACCTCGGAGCAGTTTGGCGATGCCCAGGCTGATGAGCGCCCCACGCAAAACGTGACGCTGAGCACCTACTACATCGGAAAAACGGAGGTGACCCAAGCCTTGTGGAAAGCAGTGATGGGCAGTAATCCCTCCTCGGTGAAAGGTGCCAACCTGCCCGTGACCGATGTCAGCTGGAACGACTGCCAAAAGTTTATCAGCAGGCTCAACACCCTCACAGGACAAAAGTTTCGCCTGCCCACCGAAGCAGAATGGGAGTACGCCTATCGTGGTGGCAACAAGAGCCGGCACTATAAATATGCCGGAGCGTCGATTTCCGACGGAGTGGCATGGAGCGATTGCAACAGTGGCGACGTCACCCACCCCGTGGCCACAAAAAAGGCCAATGAACTGGGCATCTACGATATGGCAGGAAATGTGTGGGAATGGTGTGCCGACCGATATGGCCGCTACACATCAGCCGCTTTGACCAACCCCAAAGGACCGCAGAGTGGCGACCGCCGTGTGATGCGTGGAGGCAGCTGGCTCAGCTCCGCCGCCGACTGCCGTGCCGCTTGCCGCGACAAAAGCGACCCCACATACAGCACCGGCACCCTCGGCTTCCGCCTCGCCCGCTAAAACGAGCGTCACGCATTTTTCGCCGCCCCCCATCGACCCCATGGCCGAGAAATACCCCCAGCTGAGCCCCTACCTATGGTGCGCCGACAGCCCTGTCACCCTCACCGACTATTAAATTAGTACGGGAATTTTATGTGCAATATCTTCTCAACGGCTACCTGAAACACATTCAATTCAGGAATGTTCTCGGCTGGGCGGTATGTTGGGTGATTTTAAGGCTGATGGGTATGTGATGGGTATTTTGCGTGGAGTATGAAAACTTAAAAAGTGTTGATTTTGTGGCTATTTATTGCAAGCTCAGAAACATTCTGCTATATTTGCAGATTAATGACTTGAAAAGATGGATAAACTACCACAAGACCCTTTTATGCTCTTAAGTTATGTGAATACACAGCTTCGCGACGTGTATTCTTCACTCGATGAATTCTGCAAATCAAATGACGTGGACAAGGCTCAACTTGAGCAGCGACTGAAAGATGCAGGATTTGAGTATAATGCTGAGCAGAATAAATTTTGGTAACTGATTAATTGATAATATTATGGATTACAGAACTTTGCGTAAGCGTGCGCTAATTTTCGACTTTGTGGCCATCGTGGTGGCTGCTGGGGTGCTTTATGCCGGTAAGAGTCTGCTGGTGCCTGGCTGGGTGCTTGTGCTTGGCGCAGTGGTGTCGGTGGCAGCGTTGGTGTTGGCACTGAAATTCTCGCATATGGCCCGCAAGATTTCGCGGGAGGAATATGAGCGCTATCGTAAAAATGCGAAACAGCAGCAAACTATCAAAGAAAGAGAAAAGGAGAGTGACTGATATGAAGTTTATATCTTGGAATGTGAACGGACTGCGCGCCGCGGTGAATAAGGGTTTTAATGATGCCTTCACCATGCTTGATGCCGACTTTTTCTGTTTGCAGGAGACTAAAATGCAGGCTGGCCAGCTTGACTTGTCGTTTGACGGCTACCAGTCGTACTGGAACTATGCCGACAAGAAGGGCTATAGTGGCACGGCCATTTTCACCAAGCACACCCCGCTGAGCGTGACTTATGGCATGGGCATTGATGAGCACGACCATGAGGGCCGTGTGATTACGCTTGAAATGCCAGATTTTTATCTGGTGACGTGCTACACGCCCAATAGCCAGGACGGCCTTCGCCGCCTGCAATACCGCCAGCAGTGGGAAGATGATTTCCGCGCCTATCTGCTGGGGCTCGACGCGAAGAAGCCGGTGATTGTGTGTGGCGACTTGAATGTGGCTCACGAAGAAATCGACCTGAAGAATCCTAAGACCAACCGCAAGAATGCCGGTTTCACCGATGAGGAGCGAGAGAAGATGACCACGCTGCTCAATGCTGGCTTCACCGACAGCTTTCGCTTTTTCTACCCCGACTTGACTGATGTGTATTCGTGGTGGAGCTACCGCTTCAGGGCGCGCGAGAAGAATGCGGGCTGGCGTATCGACTACTTTCTGGTGAGCAACCGCCTGACCGACAGAATGGTGTCGGCCAGTATTCATGACGAGATATTCGGCAGCGACCATTGCCCCGTGGAATTGGTGATTAAAGACTGAACTCTATTGCGATAAATATGGAAATGAATAACGCAGCAGGCACACGCGCTTGCTGCGTTATTCATAAGTATGCTGTGTGGCAGAGTGCTTAATACTCCACCTCGTTGTTCATCATCTTGTGAGTGTCCCATGGCGCAGGTGCACCGCCAAGATAGGTGTGGAACCATTCAAGGTGCGCGTTGTAGTAAACGGGCATCGAGTTCATGGTGTCGGGCCAGTGGCCATCATTGCTGAACACGATAAGGCGCGAAGGAATGCCGAGGGTCTGGAGCACGCTGAAATATTGCAGACTCTGGGTGTAGCTCACACGGTAGTCGCGTTCGCCGGTGATGATAAGCGTAGGCGTCTTGAAATTCTCCACAAATTCAGAAGGCGACCACTTTTTGTAGAGTTCAGAATTCCAAGGCTGCCCCTTGAGGTCGAAGTTAGGGAACCAGAGTTCTTCTGTGGCGCCCCACATTGAGCGCAGATCGTAGAGCCCCATCATCGAAGCCAGGCATTTGAATGGGTGCTTGTGTCCTTGAAGCCAGTTCATAAAGTAGCCGCCATAGCTCCAACCCATAGCGCCCATGCGCTCTGCATCTACATAAGGGAGCTTGGCGAGGGCATCGGTCACCTTCATCACATCTTCATAAGGCTTGCCGCCCCAGTCGCCAGAAATGCTGGTGGTGAAGGCTTGCCCATAGCCAGTGGAGCCGTGAGGGTTGGGATAGGCAATCACATAGCCAGCGCCCGGATACACCTGCCAGTCGGCACGGTAGGAATTCATCCACTGCATTTGCGGGCCGCCATGCACATTGATCACCAACGGATATTTCTTGTTAGGGTCGAAATCGTGTGGCTTCACCACAAACACCTCAATTTTAGCGCCATCAGCGCCATCTACCCACATCACCTCGCTGGGGCGGATATCCACCTCATTCTCCAAGTCTTGGTTGAGGAAGGTGAGCTGCTGCTCCGTTTTGCCGCCGTTTTTGCTGCGGTAAAGCGCAGAGGGCTTGCCAGTGGTGGAATAGGTGTAGTAGAGGTAGCCGTCGGTACCGAGACAGAAATTGCTCACAGCGCGGTCGGGCAGCACCTTGCTATGTTTGCCAGAGCGGATATCCACCTTGTAGATGGGCACAACGCCGAGCTCTTGCACGCCAAAATAGATGGTCTTGCTGTCGGGTGTCCAGATGAAATCATCGTTCACCCAGTTGTCGATATCATCGGTCAGCACCTTCTTCTCGCCGGTGGTGCGGTCGTAGAGCGCAAGGCGGAAGCGGTCGCTCTCGTGGCCCGGCACCGTCTGGAAGCGATAGGCAATATAGCGTCCGTCGGGCGAGTATTTTGGCGAGCCGTCCCAAGCCTTGTTGTCGGCAGTGATGCACTTAGCCTCGCCGCCGCTCACCGGCACCACAAACAGGTCGGCGTTGGTGTTGGCTTCAGGGTGGTCGGTGTGGTTGCTGATAAAGCAAATCTCCTTACTGTCGGGCGAAAAGGCGAAGCCAGGGGTGTTGCCCCATGTGGGCGCGGCAAATTCGCCGGGAGTGACATCGGTGTAGGTGTTTTCTGTGATGTTATAAACAATGATATGGCTGTAACGGCCGTCGGCATATTCAGTCCAGTGGCGATACAGCAGCTTGTCGGCAATATGGCCTTGCACAGGGCCTTCCTTTTTCAGCTTCCATCGGGCGGCGTTAGCCTTGCCGTCGGCGCCAAGGTCGGGATACACTTCGGTGGCAAAAGCCAGCAGATTGCCGTCGGGGCTAAGTACAGCGCCCGACACGCCCAACTCATAGTGTGTGACCTGTTCTGTGGCGCCAGTGGCCACATTGCGGCGGAACACCTGTGGCAGTTTCACCTCCTTGCCATCGTCGGCAAGGGTAGAGCCAGTGGCACCATAGTAAATCCATTTGCCGTCGGCGCTCCATTGCGCATCCCGACTTTTGCCATCGGTCATGGGCGCGAAAGTGGGATTGCCTTTCACATCGGTGCGCATCAGATTGATGCTGGTGGAAGTTTTATGATTTTTCAAGTCCTGGCTGGTGACGTTGAATGCCAGCGTCTTGCCGTCGTGACTCATGGCCAGTGCGCTCACCCCCTTGGTGCGGTACACATCTTGAATGGTGAATGCGCGCTTGGCCGCATGGGTTTGTGAGATAGCCATCATCGTAATAATTGCCAATATGATTTTTTTCATATTATATAATGTTTGTGATATTCAAATGTTGAGTTAGAAGCATATTTCATAGGCGATACGCTCACCATCGTAAACATTCACCTTGCCACAGCGTGTGAAGCCCAATTTTGGGAGAATGTGCAGCATTTGGGCATTGTCGTGGTTGGTGTCGATGCGCATACTCTCAAGGGCACAGCTTTTCGCCTCCTCGATGAGCATCAGCAGAAACGCCGAGGCAAGTCCCTGGCCTGTGCATTTCGGGTCGATGGCAATGCGGTGCACCACAGCATAGTGGCAAACCGAAGTGTCGTTCGCCGTGAGCCACTCGCCGTCCCAGATATGGTCGTAGTTAGGCTCACCCGTGGTGACCAGGGCGCAATATCCCACAATTTTGCCATCTTTCAGCAATGTTCTACCTTGTCGCAACTCAATGTCGGTGTCCACAACCTCAGGGTTGGGATATCCGTATTGCCACTGGTCGCGTCCGTCTTGGCGCATCACCTCTATTTCGTCTTTCAGAATTTGCCAGATTGCAGGAGCGTCCTTAGGCTCGGCAATGCCCACGCTCAAATTCAAATTATTCTTGTTCTGCTGCATCATCATCGTCGGTGTCGTCGTCTTCAATTGGTGTGCTGATGAGCGCCAAAGCGTCGGCGTAGTCGTCGGGGTTGACCACCACGCGCCACATTCCCTTGTCGCTTCCACGCAGTAGGTTACTTGCGGTGCTGTCGCCCAGCACGCCAGCCAGAATGCCATTGGCTTCGAGCATTCCTTTCACGATACTGGCTTCAACCTCGCTCTCGTATTGAGCCAATACCTTAAGATCGTTGTTGTCGTTGTTGTTGTTAGCCATAGTAGTGTATGCGTAAGAGATTTTTATTTGATGTTACGTTTGTTGAGCTCCGCTTGGTAGCGCTGAGCGTTAGCATTGTGTGCGGCAAGATCGGTGGCGAAATCGTGGTAGCCCGAGAAATCGCTCTTGGCGCACATATACAGATAGTTGTGTGGCTTGCTGTTGAGAATGGCGTCGATAGTCTGCTTTTCGGGCAGGCGGATTGGGCCTGGCGGAAGTCCTGCCACACGGTAGGTGTTGTAGGGCGATTGGAAGGCGCACATACTCTTGGTGATGCGCTTGATGCTGAAATCGCCCAATGCAAATTTCACGGTGGGGTCGGCTTGGAGGCGCATATTCTTGTGCAGGCGGTTGATATAGAGTCGGCCCACCTTTCCACGCTCATCGCTTTTAGAGGTCTCCTCCTCGGTGATAGAGGCCAAAATCACCACCTCATCGGGGGTGAGCCCCAGTGCCTTGGCCTTTTCGGTTCGCTCATCGTTCCAGAATTGCTGGTAGTAGTTATACATATTTTTCAGCAGCTTTTCCGGAGAAATGTCCCAGTAAAACTTGTAGCTGTCGGCGAGCAGAATACACCCGATGTTTTCGGGAGTGTGGCCTCCGCACTTGTCGCAAACGTCAGGGTCGGTCAGCGCCTTCATAAAGTCGCTTTTGCTGGCCTCAAACTTGCTGCCGGCGCGAGTGGCAAACTCATCGAGCGTGCGCACGTTGTTGAAGGTGAATTTCACTTCCGAAGGTTCGCCTCGGCGAATCAGGTAAGCCACCTTCAGCGCTGATGCACCTTTGGCAATCTTAAACGCGCCATGACGGTGCACCACATCTTTGACACCACTGATTTTGAGCAGCGTGATTACACGGCTGGCAAACTTCTTGTCGGTGTTTTTGGCCAGCGAGTCGGTCAGCGCTTGTGTTGTTGCCCCTTTTGATGGAATGTAGATGGTGGCATTTTTCTTTGCCGTGGTGGTGACGAACGGCAGCGTGACGGCACCTATCAGCACCACAATGGCCACCGCTATGATAATGAGCGTGGTCTTACGTTTATGCACAGCCGATGCGCGCTTTTTTCCCCTCGTTCTTGTTGATTTTGCCATTTCTTTTTGAGTTGTCGTTGATTAATTTAGCAAAATTACACTTTTTTTTCAAGATGATGTAATAAAGAATGTGAAAACCCATCTACCTTGCTATTAAATACAGAAAAAGTTTCTAATGTGTTCTGATGATTAATCTTTTTGTGTAACTTTGCGTTTAAAAAGAAACAATGACAACGCTTTTAAGCATCTTATACAAACTTAGAGTATTCACCTTGCAAGAGCTTAGAGAGGTTCTTGACGGGAGGGTAAAATCTGTGGAAGGGCTTCTTGCAAGATACAAGCGGCAAGGGTGGGTAGTGTCGGTTAGGCGCAATACATTTTGCATGATTGATATAGCGTCGGGACAGCCAGTGTGCGATAAGTTCGAAATAGGCAGTCATTTGTCGCCATCGGCATGTATTGGCTATCATACAGCATTGGAATTTCACGGATTGGCCCATCAGCCGTTCAATGAGGTGCTTGTGAAAAGCTCTACCCGATTCAATTCATTTTCTTTTGCAGATGAAGATTACACTTGTTGTCGGCAAAAAATAGGAGATATGCTGGGTGTGGTTTCGCCAAAAGGCAATCCATTGGTGCGTGTCACCAATTTGGAAAGCACATTGCTTGACTGCTTTAATCGCATTGACAGGGCTGGAGGTGCAGAGGAGTTGGTGCATTGCATGGAGGCAGTGGTAATGCTTGATGAAAATAAGATAATTGATTATCTTGCTCAATTCGATAAAGCTTTTTTATATCAGAAAACTGGTTTTTTGCTGGAACGAATCAAAGATCAAGCCCATATATCCGACCATCTTATAGACCTATGTCGATTGAAAGGAACTAAAAGTGTGAAATGGCTTACCAACACCGATGAGTCGGACACTTTTGTGAACAAATGGCGAATGTATGTGCCACACGAATTAACATTAAAAAATAACTATGAGCTCATATAGCAAACAGGCACTTGGGGTATTAGCCAAGGAACAGGGATTTATTCGCGATAATCTTGAAAAAGTGATACGGCTGGTGGAAATACTTAGCTATTTTCATGAAAGCAACTTGTTATCTAAAACCTTGGTTCTAAAAGGAGGTACGGCAATTAATTTGACCGTGTTTTGCTTGCCACGGCTTTCTGTTGATATCGACCTTGACTTCACTATGGATTGCGACCGTGAAACAATGCTTTCTGTCAGGAAGGAGGTGAATAGTGAAATCTTACGGTATATGGCATCAGAAGATTACCATATAGCTCCAGGTTCTAAAAATCCCCATACTCTTGATTCGTGGGTGTTTCACTATACAAACGCTGCTGGTAACAACGATGGGATCAAGATTGAAATCAACTATTCCAATCGGTGCCATGTTTTGCCGGCTATTGATAGTAATGTGTCGATCCCTTTTCTCAATGATGTGAAAGTGCGTGCTCTGTCGCCTATAGAATTGTTTGCCACTAAAATTAATGCACTAATTGGCCGAAGTGCCGCTCGTGACATTTATGATGTTTGGAATATGGTGCAACACAAACTTTTTATGGGTGAGGAGCAACAAACCATGTTGAGAAAGGCCACGTTGTTTTATCTAACGGTTGGCTCAAGCAGAAAAGACATCGACACGCCAACAGAATTTGTAGCGTTTCCGCAAATCGACAGAATTCGTTTTCCACAAATTCGCTCTCAGCTATTGCCCGTGTTGAGGAATAGTGAGCATTTTGATTTTGAGCGCGCCAAAACGGAAGTGAAGATATTCTTGAAACGTTTATTGGTTCTATCAGAAGCAGAGAAAAATTATGTGCGAAATTTTAATGAACGTAATTATTCTCCAGAATTATTATTCGAAGAGAAGGAAATCGTGGATAGAATAAAATTTCACCCTATGGCATTATGGAAAATGAGAAACAACTAATTTGTTGGGGATTTGGGAAGGAAAATGCGAGGGAAATGAAGAAAAGTTTTGGAAAAGTTTTGGAAAATTGAAAATTGTTTGTACCTTTGCACTCGCTAAAAGCAATTCAGCACAAAGCACTGGAGAGGTGGGTGAGTGGCTGAAACCAGCAGTTTGCTAAACTGCCGTAGGAGATTATCCTACCGCAAGTTCGAATCTTGTCCTCTCCGCATCAAACGGTTGTGATTCAGTTCGCAGCCGTTTTTTGTTCTTTATGAGCACTATGTGGCGGCATGCTGCGCCACATGGGCAGATGGCCATACAGAACATGAAATATACTTTTGCATGATTTAATTAACGGAGATACGATGATGAATAGATTATTGTGGCTTTTTTTATGTGTGATGGCGGTGACGCTTGGCTCATGCTCAGGGCGGAGCAATGAAAGTGTGCGTGCCGACCGTCCCGACACCATTGTGCTCAAGGCAGGCCCTGACTCGATGCTCGCAGTGGTGGGACAGGCTTCTACTGCCGACAGGCTTCAGTTGTTGCTGAAATTTCAGCATGAGTTCCCCGACACGGTGAATGTGGCGTTCCCCGATGCGCTGCACCCGCAAGCCTCCCAGAAACGCAAGGACAACGATGTAGAGAAGAAGATGGCACTTCCTGCCGGTAAGGTGGTGAAGGCGGTGGTTTCACGCGAAGAGTCGGGTGAGTATGTGCTGCATGCTGTGACCGATGTGACCGAGCCTTTTGTGAAGGCTTGTGGACGCTATGTGGGCACATGGGTGACCCCCGACAGCCTTGCCCTGACACTGACTGTGGCACAGAACGGAAAGGCTGCGATTAGCCGTGCCCCAAAGCTGCATTACACTGAGTGGCAATATCAGAATTTTGATTTCGGGTCGATACTTCTGAAAGGCGAAGGTGCCGTGTGCGACACCGCCTTTGTGACCGATGGAAAACTCATGCTCCACACTCGCCGAGGTAAAGGCTCTGTGAGGGTCATTACATTCGTGCGGCAGAAGCAGAAAGCTAAATGAATGTAGTCGGGTTATTTACTGGAAGTGACGGCAGCCTGCACAGGCTCTTCCGCAGCATGGTCGGTCTTATCGGGTAAAATATGGCTTAAAACGACGCAAACCAGCACGAGTAGAAGAAAAATCAAGAAACTCAGCACATTACGCTTCTTAATCTCTCTCATCTTCTTCTTGTCTTTTTCTATGTTGTAGTCCTTGCTCATAACGGTGCAAAGTTACAAAAAATATCTTTTTTGCAAAACGCCGGCTCTCCAGCTTACTTGTCACTTTTGCTCATCAGTGCATCTTATTCTTTTTCAATATATTTCTGACGGTGCATTTTAAGGCAGGTGTGTAGAGTGAGAGGTCAAGGCTGGTGACGATTCGCATAAACTCATCTGCCAGTTCGGGGTAAAAAGCGCAAAGGCGATAACCTATCTTCATGCACAGCGCCTGAATTGCGGGTGGAGTGCCACTATCCGCCATGTGGTCGAGGCAAAAGTCGAGGAAGTCGGTGCGCAGACACTCTTCGGTCAGGGGCAACCGCTCTATCACGTTGAGAATCATGCGGCGTATAGAATTACTGTCGGTGATGATGGCAAGGTTAAACAGCTCGTCGGTATGAGGTAGTAGGCTCATCAGCTCATCTTCATTAGCCTTTGTGAGCGCCCAAGCCGCATTGCGCACCACAATCTTGTCGGCATCATGAAGCAGTGTGACTAATTGTGCATAATTACCCGTGTGATTCAGCCAGTCATGCACCGTCATCGCCTCTGATAAGCCGAACTTTGACAGAGTAAGCAAGCTGAGTAAACTTGCATCATTTTTCCGATTCATAATTTTGGCGTTTTGCTCCGGGCCAATAGCAGTAGGCTATAATGGCAGGAAGAGCAGATGATGAAAATTGAAGCCATGAGAAACCAACAGCACATGAAGCGAATCCCATTATGGCGCGAAGTGAATAGACTGCCACCACGGTGGCGCAAGCGAGTCGTGTGAATGGCAGGTGCCTGATTCTTCCGGCGGCCGACAGTGCGAATAGCCCGGCTATTGTGAATGCCACCGCCAGCCATGCCGTGAAGGCATAGAGCAGCCATGTGTGACCACCCGTCAGGCGCTTCATTGTGCCCTGGATTCCGTAGGCTTCAAATGCGGCATCGAGGAAAAAGAGGCATGCCAAGTGTGCTGCCGCCACAACGAAGTGCAGATATGCGCCTGCATATAGTCTGTCTCTACCGTTCATCATAACTCGTGGTTTTCCACCGTTTAAGCATTGGAAAGAAGCTGTGCAGCAATTGCTGATATTGCTCTTTGCTGACCGATTGACCGGTGTGCTTGTTGAAATCATCAACGAATTGTGCACAGTGCTCAATCATCTCGTCCATAGAGCATTTCTGTATGGACTCACCGTGCCAATAGCAGTGCTTGCAGTAGTCGAAACTGATGTTGCCATCTGCATTGGTGCCGCACATGTCATCGGCAGTGAGTGGCATACCGCAGCTTTGGCAGAACTGTGGTAATTGGCCGTCGATTAGATGCTTTTCTTTTTTGGGAAATGATGCTTCGTAGTCGGCAAATTTGTCGGGGTGTTCCTCTGCCACAAAGTAAGGCTTAGGTGTGTGATATGTGCCGGTTCTGCCGCAGAGGTAGCCAGGAATTAGTTCCTTGGCAAGAAAATACGGCACTTCGGCATCTTTTGGCTCGCCGTGATAGTGGATTCCGATTGTGCTTGCCACCACGAATCCAGCATGGCTGTAGAAGCCTAACCGTCCTTCCATACACACAATGCCTACACCCATTTGCTTCGCTTTATCGAGGGAGTAGTTGAGCAGCTGTAGCCCATAACCCTTACGCTTGTAGTCGGGGTGTATGCTGATAGGGCCAAAAGTGCAGGCTTGAATAATATTGCCGTCGTCGCCTTCTATGACAGCTTTACTATACATCACGTGGCCAATGATTTTTCCGTCTTCCTCCATCACAAAGTCGAGCTCAGGTATGAAAAGAGGGTGGCTGCGATATTGGTTGAGCACATAGTGCTCTGTGCACCCAGGGCGGTATTCGTTCCAGAATGATTCACGAGTGAGATTCTCCACTTCTCTATAGTCAGACGGACGTTCATTTCGGATTCTCATAAATTTTCCTTTCGCTTAAATGGTAATAATATTTAATAAAAAAAGAGTGTGGTTGTTTGTATATCAACCTTGGTTAGTAAGTGGTTAGCTGATGCAAATATAGCATATTCATGGCAATGAACAAAAAAAAGAGTTACTGCATTATTTCGTGGTTTTGTTTAAATAGCTGATTCTGATGGCTTTTGGCAGCTTGCTCAGCACCAGCTTGTACGATTCCTCAATCAGCGTGGTTACCAGCGAGGGGGCGAGTTGCTCAAAATACACATCGCTCCAGTGCCTCTTGTTCCAGTGGTAAGCAGGCGTGATGCCGCTGAAGCGGTCGCGCAGTTCCTCGTTTCTGTCGGGCGAGAGTTTGCAGGCAAACCGGCGCTCGCCGTGCGCCATGTCGTATTTGCCGCCCCCGAGCCAGAGGCAAACGAAAATTTTACCTTCAATGCGGAAGGTGATAATGTCGTCGCCAAAAGGCTGGTCTTCAGTCACTCCGGGCAGCTTCAGCGCAAAGTTTCTAACGTCTTCTATATTCATTCTGTTTGCAAAGATATAATAGCTATGCGATATAGCCATTGCCATACTGAAATAATTTAACATGAAATGGCTTTATCTATACTGAATCTATACTGATTGTCGCAAAAATTAATGTATAAGGCCTCATAGAACAGGCAAGGTCTTACGTGAAGACTTCGGTCTATACTGCTGAGGTCTATACCAAATACTATATTGGCAAATATATTGTAGAATACGAGCAGAGAGGAAGTGTGCGTGCGCAATATGGCAAACAGGTTTTGAAAGAGTTGTCTCTTAAATTAATTGCTCGTTTTGAAGGGGGATGGTCAGTTGATACTTTGGAAAAATGTCGCAAATTGTTCTTAGTATATTCAAATTCCGCAACACTGTTACGGAATTTGGAGAAGCAGGGCAAATCCGTAGCGGCGTTGCGGATTTTTGAGAAGGCAGAGGCAGAAGCACCAAATTTTCGCCTTTCATGGTCTCATTATTTGATTTTGATGCGTATTGCCAATGATGCTGAGCGTAATTTCTATGAGATAGAATGTGCAAACCAACATTGGGGGGTTAGGCAGTTACAGCGCCAGGTGGGTAGCTGCTTGTATGAGCGACTGGCCCTGAGCCGCGATAAGAATGAAGTTTGCGATTGGCAAAAGAAGGTCAAACCATAGATAAACCGTCTGACGTTATCAAAAGTCCGTTGACCTTAGAGTTTTTAGGCTTGAAGCCAGAGGCCGCTTACTCAGAATCAAAGTTGGAGAATGCTATCATAAGTAAGATGCAGCAGTTCCTGCTCGAATTAGGGAAAGGCTTCCTATTCGAGGCGCGACAAAAACGTTTTACTTTCGATGAAGACAATTATTATGTAGATTTGGTATTCTATAATAGGTTGCTGCAATGCTACGTTCTTATTGACTTGAAAACAGACAAACTTTCCCACAAAGACCTGTGGCAGATGCAGATGTATGTCAATTATTACGACCGCTTTGTAAAGCAGGACTTCGAGAAACCCACAATTGGCATATTGCTGTGTGAGAGCAAAAATGACGCACTTGTAGAGTTGACATTGCCTAAGGATTCTCATGTGTATGCATCAGCGTATCAATTATATTTGCCAGATAAGGCCTTGCTGCAGGCTAAGGTTAAGGAATGGATTGCAGAGTATGAGGAAAACAATATTGACGAGTAATTTAAAATTTGCGAGCTCACAAATTTTGATTTGCTTATCGTTTTTTTAGCGGATAGTGGCGGATTTTGTGTAATTTTGTAGCCGAAAAGAATCAGATACTAACAAATTGGCCGATTATGGCCAGCAGAAACTACAACTTACAAAAACATTTTTATGTCAAACAAATTCTTCTTATTTGGAATGGCAGCCACCCTCCTGTGTGGCTTCTCCTCCAAGGCATCGGCTGCTGCCACCCCACAGAAAGCCCCTGCGGGCACCGACACCATTTGCCAGGTTCCGTATGTAGAAAACTTCAACGATGAAAGCAAAGTGCTGAACCCCAACTCCACTTGCGACTACAAAGGTTGGACCATTTTCGGCGCCAGCGGCAACTCAAAGCGCTTTAAAGTGCGCAAGAACTCCACTCTGAAGCCTGCTGGCGACGGCAATTACCTCGTGAACAACACCGTGTATGGAGCGCGTAACGACTGGGCCATATCGCCAGCCATAGCATTGAAAGCCGGCAAGCAATACACCGTGTCGTGCAAGATTCTGGCCACAGGCGGCACCACTTCACTGAAGGAAAGCATCAAGATAACTGCGGGCACCGACACCACAGAGGCAGCCCAGAATATCGTGATTCTTGATATGCCAACCGCCAACTATAAGGAATGGACCACCGTGAGCGGAGAACTCATTCCTTCGGCTGATGGCAACTACTATATCGGCTTCAACAACTACACGCCTCAAAAAGGCTATGTGGTGGCTATCGACGACGTGTCGGTCACCACGGCAGAGTCGAACGATGCTGTGGCCGCCTTCACAGTTCCAAGCGACGGCATTTTCACCAGCAATAAGGAAATGATTCTTTATCCCGACAACGCTCTGACGCTCACCAACCAATCGCAGAATGCCACCAGCTATTTGTGGAGCACAGGTGCAAACCCAGCCACCTCGGAGGAGAAAAATCCCACAGTGAACTTTCCTGCTTCGGGCACCTACACCATCACCCTGAAAGCTGCCAACGACAACAGTGAAAGCACCGCCAGCGAAGACCTTGCCGTGAAGTTGATCGACGCGGCATATAATGGCAGTGTGACTACCGTAGGCGCAAAAGACAAGGTGAACACCGAGGCTCTGAAATACTCCTCACTCAGTATGAACACTGAATACAAGCTTGGCTTCAATAAATACTACAATAAATTTGCCGAGAAGTTCACACTTCCAGAAAAGGCTGAAGCACAAGTGGAAGGCTTTAAATTCAACATCGACACCTATGGCAATGGATATGTGCTGACATCGAAAGACTATGCCGTGAACATCAAGGTGGTGGGCGACAAAGACGGCCTGCCCGACGAGACAAAAGAATTTGGCAAACTGACTACCACCGAGTTGGGCCTGCTCGGCAGCAGTGCGTTGAGCAACTCCATTTTGAACATCACACTCTCAAAGCCTATTGAGGTGGCAGGCACCTTCCATGTGGTGTTTGACGTGGATGCCTCACTTCAAAACGACCTGATGAATTATCTCTCATTCAGCAGCTTCTATCATGCATCGGAAAATGCGTCGCTCTCCGTGTATGTGAAGAATGGCGTAGTGGCAGGCTTGAGCGAAGGGTGGAACAAGGTGTATAGCATCACCAAGGACGATGCCGACAAAAAACTCGGCTGGAACTTAGGCGTGAATATGACCTTGAAGCCTTACGCCACCACCAGTGTGGGCACTGTGGCAAAATCTGATGTGGCAGTGAGCGCTCAAGACGGTGCTATTTCCATCAGTGGCATCACAGAGGCCACCAATGTGGCTGTCTATAACATTTTAGGCTCCACACTCTATCAGGCCACTGTCACAGGTCCTGTAACGGTGAACGCATCAGCTTTTGCCGGCTCTATCTGCATTGTGAAAGTGGGCAATCAGTCATTTAAACTGCTTGTGAAGTAGGCGCGTTTAATGTGATTAGATAACAGATCGGCTCAGCAAGTGCTCAGCGCTTGTTGAGCCGATTGCTTTTTTGCACTGCGAGAATCTGCGGCGGGGAAGCCGTTTGTGCTTTTTGGGAAAAAAGTCTATCTTTGTAGGTTAAATGGTGCAAGGCTGCCGTGTGGCCTTTTTGCT
>JBNMJK010000033.1:0-28529 GCA_050873765.1 Sodaliphilus sp. | reverse complement strand
TTGCGACACACGTCTTTTTCACCTTGACAGCCACCCAAAAAAGCAATGCACAGGCCGCAAAGCAGCCTGCACATTATATATAATACAAAAGAGGAAAAAACACCTTTTTCAGAAAAAGTGCAGACCAAGGAACCGATTGCACTTTTTTCTAACATTTCGTTACACCAATAGTAGGAATTGCAGAAAAAACTTTTTGCCTTGACTTGCATTTTTTCTTCTCCCCTCCACACTCAGAAAAGCGACATTTGCCTGCTATCGGGGATTTTTCGCTCAGGCTCTGGCTCTGGTTCCGGCTCATGCACCACCTTTTTTGACGGAGGAGACGGCACAAGCCAGTCTATATCATCGAGAAAATCATCAATCTCAGGTCCATCTTCTTCCTTCGTTTCTTCATTTTTCGGCTCAACGCCATCATTCTCCGCCTTACCACTGGCAGCTGGCTCATATTCTGGGGCTGGCTCAAACGACAACGCCTCCTGCTGAAGAACCTCTTCAGCGCCCGGTGCATCATCTTGTTCATCAAAAGATATTTCGACAGAAGACTCAGCAGCGTCGGACGGCTGTGAGGCAGACTGCTCCACGACATCAATTTCTTCCGAAACAGGCACATTCGATGCTTCAAATAGGCCGAATGAAGCATCATCAACCTGAGGCATCTCCTTGGTTTCGGCTTGAGGCACCTGCTCTGCTTCAGATTGAGAAGCCTGTTCTTCTGCTTGAGGCACCTGCACATCAGCCACTTCTGCCGATGGCGATTGCAACACAGACAAAGAATCAATGGTAAGCTCAAGCACGCCATTGGCCTGACGCAAATCGCCATTCTCGGCGCTTAGCGCCTTCACCTCTTTCTCCAGACCAGAAATCTGATCCTCAAACTGGCGCTGCGTCACATTTTCCACATCATTTTTCTCAGCCTCTGCGCGTTCAAGCCTCTGGCGAAGCAGAGCAATCTCAGCATCTTTCGCCTCAACCGACTCGCTCAAACCAGCCAATTGCTCATGCAACTGCTGCACTTGCCGCTTTTCTTCATCGTTCTCCTCGCGAATCTGCTCGTGAACCAGTTTCGCGCCTTCATATTCCTTGCGCAAAAGTTCATATTCTTGAGCGAAAGTTTTATTTTCGGACGATAGCGCATCACGTTCCTTTTCAAGCGCCGTAATGGTGTCGGTAGCCTTGTCGAGCGCATCAACGCGCTCCTCAATCAACTTCTCCGCCTGCTTGAGCTTCGTCTTCAACTGATCAATCTGGTTAGCCAGATTCACATCACGCTGATTGTGCCGCTCGGCAATGTCGGCCATACGTCGATTCAAATCGGCCAACTGCTTGCTCAACTTAGTCTTTTCATTTTGAGCCACAAGTAGTTGCTCCTTAGCCTCGTCGGCAGCACGAGCAGCATCTTCAGAGCTGTGTTTAGCAGCTGCTAACTCATTGGTTTTCTTTTGCTTAAAATCTTCCACCTCTTTAAGCATACCTTCCATTTCATCGACCATTTCCTGCTCCTTGGTCGCCATCTTGGCTTTCAGTGCCTCAATTTCAACGTCCTTGGCAGCCAAGGCATCGGCATGCGACTTTGCGTCAGTGGCGGCAATACTTTCCTGCTCCTTCAACTGGCTCTCCAACTGCGCCAATTTCTCATTCAGCTCCGTCACAGCCTTAGCGCCATCGGTGCCAGCCAACTGCGCCTCCTGCAATTTCGCCTTCAGTTCTTCCACTTCCTGCGCTTTACGGGCAGCTTCCGAACGCAAATCATTGAGCAAAGCGTTGGTCAGCTCCATCTTCTCCTTGTATTCCTGGGCAATGCTCTCCACCTGAGAGTTCGCAGCGCCGTCAGCACTTGCGCCACTTTGCACACTCGCCACCTTCAACTTGTTTTGGAGCGCTTTATTATCTAATTCAAGATGCTCAACCTCGCCTTCCAGCGAAGAAGCGCGCTCTGCGAGCGTGTTGTAGCGCGACTGAAGTGCACGACGTTCATTCTCGCTCTGCTTCAGCCTCTCACGCAAAGGCGAATCGGCAGAGCCTGCCACCATCGTGCCCATGTGGGCCGACAGCACGGAAGCAATGTCGTGAATCAGCGCCTCAGGAACTTTAGCGCCCTCCGCCACTTTCGCCAAGGCCGGCACACCAGTATTTACCTCATCTTTTTTCATGGCCTTATGCTGGCTCATGGGCATAATCCCCTCCGCCACATCAGCAGACTGCTGTGTGGAAGACGGTTTTGTGCGCGGCTCCATCACCTGGGCCAACGATTCCTGAGCAGGCTTGGCATCATTGGCATCGGGCTTAAACGGATTGACAAACGGCGAGCGAGCAGCACTGCCATCCACACCGTCAAGTTCATCGTCGTGCTCCTCGCCATTATCCGAGAAGCCAAACGCACGCTTTATTCCACTAAAAAATCCCATATATTATCACGTTAATCAGTAAGTTAATCATCAAGCCTTTTGCGGCTTCAGCACCACACCCTTGCCTTTCATGCCATTGATAGCCACCGACAGAGGGGTGTCGAAGCGTACAATCCGCACGAAGTCGCTCTCATACACGGCAGGCATCGAGTCAAGGTAGTCAAAATCCACCATACCCTCATCGTTTTTCATACCCACCGTGAAATAGCCCACGCCAAACGACGTGAGATTCTGGAAAAAGTGCGTGCCTTGGCTTGGCTCAATCGTGCCGCCAGGGGCCGCCACTTCCACAATCAGGCGAGCCGACGAGATGTGAGGCCACTTAACCGGCACACCCAGCGCCGCGTCGGACGAGCCCCAGCGCCCCATTCCCACCAGAATGTAGCCCTCGCCAGAATTTGTAAAGTTACTATTAATTTTTGCAATTTCATCAGCAATCAGCACATTATTTGACATAGAGAATTTTTCAGGCTTCACCATCACCACATGCCGCACACCGTCCATCATGCCATGGCCCAGTGCATTGTTGCAGCTAATGAGCAACTGCTCAGGCGCGGCTTCCAGCACCTCCTCGTCGAGCATCTCCCGTCGGTCCACCATAGGCCTGATCTGTAGCCAATATAGCGTGCCCTTATTGCCCTCGCTCATCTCTTTCGGAGAGCCCAGCACACCGGCGAACTCAATTTCCACAGGCCTGCCCATCTCATTCTGCCCAGTGGTGAGCATAAAGTCGAGCGCATGCGCCAGCGGAAACACCTCGTGCTGAAGCACGTTGGCAAAGGTGACCACCTTGCGGCCAAGTCCCTCATCAGAATCCACAATACGCTCATTCTGAAAGTCGTAGGTAGAAACCAAATATTTCAAATAGCCATTCTTGCCAGCTTCGTCCACCTGCAGGCGCGCAATGTCGAAGCCCTCATCAATCGAAAACTCCTGCTCAGGCACCGTGGTGGTAAGGCCGTAGAAAAAGCGCTGGGTGTCGCGCAAGGCAAGGTCGAGCGTGGAAGTTTGAAGCACATGCTTCGGGTGACGCGGAGAAAAACGCAGTGCCATGCCACCGTCCACAATATATTTTCCCAGCCCCACAGCCACCTCGGCAATGCCATCGGCAGGCTGCTCATCGCCCACAGGATAATAGTTGAGCGAGCGGCCCACGCCCGACAGCGACGGATAGAAATGCTGTCCGTGCTGCTGTCCCACAGCCTCCTGAATGATCACCGCCATCTTTTCCTGGTCAATCACATTGCTCGTGGCCACCATATACGCCTTGCTGTCGGCAAAAAAAACCGATGCATAAACGCCCTTCACCGCATCCGACAGGAAGCGAATCGACAGTTCACGGTCGGCGAAATGCGGCACCATATAGGTGGAGTAAACACCGGCAAAAGGCTGATAGTGGCTATCTTCAAGCAAACTGGAGCTGCGCACCGCCAAAGGGCCGTCGAGCACATCGTAGAGCGAATACAAGTCGCTTTGCACCGACTCCGGGAGCTTGGCCTGGATAAACGCCTTCAGAATCTCGGCATCGGAAATGTTCGACAGCGCCAGAGGATACAGGCCATTGATTTCCATAAACTCATCAAACACATCGGTGCACAGCACCACCGTGTGAGGAATCCGAATCACCGCGCCCTCAAAATTATCGCACACAGGATTGTTCTTGATCATGGCATCGATAAAAGCCAGACCGCGGCCCTTGCCGCCGAGCGAGCCCTTGCCAATGCGCGCAAAATTGCTGTAGCGGTCGAAGCGGTCCTTATGAAATTCAGCCACCACGCCCCTGTTCTTCATCTTGCGGTACTTCACAATCAGGTCGAAGAAAAGCTGGCGCACCGCCGGTGCCTCAGAGATGTCGCGGAAATGGTGCATCTTCACCACCTGCGCAATGGGGAACAGCGCGCGCGAGTAGAGCCAACGCGATATGTGGTCGCGCTGGGCATGGTAAAGCAGCGACTCTGCCGGAATTTTGAAAATATTGTCTTGAAGCTCCTTCAAGTTGTGGATACGCATAATCTCCTTACCCGTGTCGGGATTGACAATCACGAAATCACCAAAGCCAAAGTTCTTCATCACCGCATTGCCCAAATCCACAGGCAGCTTCTTACTGTTCTTGTCGAGGAAAGTGCCGCCAAACTCAGCCATGTGGGCAGCGTTCTCCGTGTCGCTCGACTCAATAATGATAGGCAGGTTGGCGTCCTGGCTCCGCAGATAGTGCGCCAGCTTCAGGCCAGCCTGCTTGTCCTTAGCGTCGCCACGCACAAACGACACATCACTGATCACGCCCAGAATGTGGTCGCGGTATTTGTCGTAGAGCGCCACAGCCTCGTCGTAGTTGCGGGCAAGCATCACCTTAGGCCGTCCACGCATACGCATCATCGTTTCGTGGGCATTGAGTGCCTCGGTGGAGAACTGCTGCGACTGCCGGAGAATGAAATTGTAGAGCGTGGGGAGAATCGAGGAATAGAACCGCACAGAGTCCTCCACAAGCAGAATCATCTGAATGCCCACGTGCGAGATGTCGTTCTCCGCATTCATCTTATCCTCAATCAGCTTGATGATCGCCACCAGCAAATCCACATTTCCCAGCCAGCTGAACACATAGTCCACAGCCGAGAAGTCCTCGTTCTGCAACCGGCGCGACACCTCCCTCGAAAACGGCGTAAGCACCACAAACGGCACATGCGGGTGCAGAGCCTTGAAATCTTTCGCCTTCACAAAGGTTTCGCTCACGTCCACACCAGGCATAGCTATAATCAGGTCGAACTCCTTCTCGCGAACAGCGGCAAACGCCTCATCATAGTTTGGCACACGGGTCACACGCGGCGGCGACGACAGATTGAGCGACATATACTCAAAGAAAATCTGCTCCTCCACCCTGCCGTCCTCCTCCATCATGAAGGCATCGTAGGTGGAGGCGATGAGCAGCACATTGGTGATGCGCTGGCGCATGAGGTCGTGAAACGCCGTGTCTTTAAGAAACAGCTGACTTAAAAGAGGTTCATTCATGCTAATGACATTTTTATGCTATGTGTCCACTTTGATTGTGTCCACGATATCACATACATATAGTATCTACATCACAAAAATACGGAAAATAGCCCACACCTCAAAATCCCTCACCCACAGAAAAGCCCAACGAGCCCCTATACCCCGATTAGTCAACCATATTCCGGCATAGAGTAAACCCAGTAAACACACATAATCGAGTCAACCTTTTTCAGGAACAGACAAGGCAATGTTTATTTTTCTCTTACACAAGTCGTTTGGTATTTTTGAGGCATTTTGTTTGGCGTTTTTGGGGCGTTTCGTTTGGTATTTTTGGGGCGTTTTGTTTGGTGTTTTTGGGGTAAATGATAGCGAGGGCGCGATGTTTCATGCCTGCTTTCACAGAAGAGATTCACTACGCTTCAGTGCAATGATTCTTCTATATATCAAAGAGGATATGAAATATCGCGCCCTCGCTGTTTTATTTCAAATGCCGAGAGGAGGGTATACCCCACATGTGAGGCACTTACTTGGCTGCGGCCTTTTTAGTGGTGGCCTTGCGTGTTGACTTTTTAGCGGCTGCACGGCGCACCGAAGCCTTTGAAGCATTGGCCTCGTCAGCCACAATCTCGCGGCAGTCGGCAAGGGTCAGTTCCTTGGCATCTTTTCCCTTCGGAATTTTATAATTGGCCTTCTTATAGCTGATGTAGGGGCCGAAGCGCCCGTTGAGCACCTGCAATTCCGGCTCCTCATCAAAAGTGGCAATCACACGCTGCTTTTCGTTGTTGCGGTTGTCGATAATCAGCTGCTGCGCCTCCTCTAAAGTGATAGTCTCGGCGGTAAGGCCTTTGGGAATCGACACAAACTTGCCGGCATGGCGAACGTAAGGTCCGAAACGGCCAATCGACGCCACCACATCGGAGCCCTCAAATTCGCCAAGCGTGCGTGGCAGTTCAAACAGAGCCAACGCCTCCTCAAGGGTGATGGTCTGCATACTCTGGTCGGCGCGCAATGAGGCAAAACGAGGCTTCTCGCCATCATCGCCGGCATTGCCCAGCTGCACAGCCGGTCCGAAGCGAGTGATTTTCACCGACACGGGCTTGCCCGTCTTGGGGTCGTTTCCCAAAATACGCTCACCCACCTTGTGCTCCAGACGCAGGCTCGACACATTCTCAATCACAGGGTGGAAATTAGCGTAGAAATGCGCTATCGAGTCGTTCCACTGGGTGATGCCCTCAGCCACATCATCGAAATCATTCTCCACATTAGCCGTGAAATTATAGTCGATAATCTTAGGAAAATACTTGATTAAGAAGTCGTTCACCACCATACCCACATCGGTAGGGAGCAGTTTGCCCTTTTCGGCGCCGGTAAGTTCAGTCTTGGTTTTGCTGGTGATTTTATTCTTCGCGAGCGTGAGCACCTCGTAAGAGCGCTCCTCGCCCTTGCTTTCGCCCTTGGTGACATAATTACGCTGCTGAATGGTGGAGATGGTAGGCGCATAGGTAGATGGGCGGCCAATGCCCAGCTCCTCCATACGGCGCACCAGCGATGCCTCAGTGTAGCGCACAGGCTGCTGTGTGAAGCGCTGTGTGGCCTCAATCGACTTGGGTGTCATCACCGTGCCAGCCACCATAGGAGGCAGCAGGCTCGACTCCTTTTCGGTGCTCTCATCGTCGGTCGATTCTGTATATACCTTCAAGAAGCCCGGGAAGGTGACCACCTCGCCCGTGGCAGCGAAATGCTCATCACGGTTGCTGATGGAGATGCTGACGGTGGTCTTCTCAATCTTAGCATCGGCCATCTGCGAGGCAATGGTTCGCTTCCATATCAGATTGTAGAGTTTCTTTTCCTGCGCTGTGCCCTGAATCTGGTGCTCCGACACGAAAGTGGGTCGAATAGCCTCGTGGGCCTCCTGCGCTCCACGCGAGTGGGTGGTGAACTGGCGGCGCTTGTAGTTGGTCTCGCCATAGATTTCCTTCACTTCCCCGGCAATGGCGCCGAGTGCGAGGGTGGAGAGATTCACCGAGTCGGTACGCATGTAGGTGATGCGACCGGCCTCATAGAGCGACTGCGCCACACGCATCGTCTGCGAAACGGAGAAGCCTAACTTACGGGCAGCCTCCTGCTGGAGCGTGGAGGTGGTGAAAGGCGGCGCGGGGCTCTTGGTGAGTGGGCGCACAGCCACATCGCTCACTGCGAAAGAGGCATCTTTGCAAGCCTCAAGAAACGACATGGCCTCGTCGCGGCTTGTCAGACGGCGCGACAGCTCGGCCTGCAGGGTGGCGTCGGTGCCTTCAGGGCGCATGGCGCTCGTCACACGGAAGTAGGGCTCACTCTTAAAGTTAGCGATTTCCTTCTCGCGGTCGGCGATCAGGCGCACAGCCACGCTCTGCACACGGCCTGCCGACAAGCCTGGCTTAATCTTGCGCCACAGCACCGGCGACAGCTCAAAACCCACAATGCGGTCGAGCACACGGCGAGCCTGCTGGGCGTTCACCAAGTTGATGTCGATGTCGCGCGGATGCTTGATGGCCTCAAGAATGGCGGGTTTTGTGATTTCGTGAAACACAATGCGGCGCGTGTTCTCTGGCTTCAGGCCCAGCACCTCATACAGGTGCCACGCTATGGCCTCTCCCTCGCGGTCCTCATCGGAAGCGAGCCACACCATCTGTGCCTCCTTGGTGGCCTTTTTCAACTCGGCCACGCAGCGCTTCTTATCTTCCGGAATCTCATAAATGGGACGGAAGCCGTGCTCCACGTCGATGCTGAAATCGCTCTTGTGCAAATCGCGAATATGGCCTTGGCTGGCCATCACCTTGTAGTCTTTTCCAAGATATTTTTCAATAGTCTTCGCCTTGGCGGGAGACTCAACAATTACTAAATTCTTTGGCATATATTACCAGTTTTAAAAACATGTTCTCGCCCCTCATTTTGGGCTAAAATGGGAAATCGGGTGCAAAATTAGACAAAAAAACCAAACTTACTATAATAATGTGTGCGTTTTTTTATTTTTTTATGGTCGGCACAGCCTCCGGCGGCATAGCCACCCACGAAATGTGGAATTTTCAGATAGTGGATTGCTGATATACTGAACTTTTTGTGCTAAATTTGCACGATAAAATAATCATACCAACACTATTTTTAAGCGCTATGGATTTTTCATTCAAACACAACGATAACAAAGAGAACAATGACGCTAAGGCTGCCGCGGCAGATATGCCCGTGAAGCAAACAGGCTCGCTCACCGACCGCCTGAAGCGTGTGAAGAAAACCCGCTGGATCCGGTTTGCCATCGTGTCGGCACTGTTTGTGGGCTGGGTGGCATGGCTCGGCAGCTGGTGGGTGCTCATTTTCTGGCTGCTGCTCGCCGACATCTACATCACCAAATTCATACCCTGGAACTGGTGGAAATTCTCCAAGAATCCCACGGTGCGTATGGTGATGGGCTGGGTCGATGCCATTGTGTATGCGCTCATCTTAGTGTATTTCCTGTTCCTGTTTGTGGGACAGAACTATCAGATTCCATCGTCGTCGCTTGAAAAGACGCTGCTCACCGGCGACTACCTGTGGGTGAACAAGATGGTGTATGGCCCTCGCGTGCCTCAGACTCCGCTCCACTTCCCGCTCGCGCAGAACACACTGCCCGGCGGCTTCGACAGCTACATCGAATGCCCGCAATGGGAATACCACCGCCTGAAGGGCTTCCGCAATGTGGAGCGTGGCGACATTGTGGTGTTTAACTTCCCTGCCGGCGACACGGTGGCGGTGAACGTGCCCAACCCCGACTACTACACGCTGTGCTTCACCGATGGCCGTGCCAATGTGTGGGCCGACCGCCAGAAGTATGGCAAGGTGAAATACCGCCCGGTTGACCGACGCGACGCTTACGTTAAGCGGTGCATTGGTCTGCCCGGCGAAACGCTGTCGATTAAGAAGGGCATTGTGTATATCAATGGCAAGGCGCTCCCTGAGCCTGAAAATATGCAGCGCAACTATATCATCGAAACCGATGGCACCACCCTGTCAACCGATTTGCTCGATGAGCTAAAAATCAGCAATGAGGCTCGCTCGATGGGCAACGGCACATCGCCCTACGGCGGTGAGCTGTGGTATGCCATGCCGCTCACCAAAGCCGCTAAAAAGGTGATCGAGAAACAGCCCTACGTGAAAAGCGTGCGCTTCCTTGAAATAGAGGAGAGCAACCCTATGGACTCGGTGCTCACCTATCCTTTAGGTGTGCGCAAATCGTGGACGCACAACGACTACGGACCCCTGTGGATTCCTAAAAAAGGCGCCACACTGCACCTCTCGCTGCAAAATCTGCCCTACTACATTCGATGCATCAAGAACTACGAGGGCAACCAGGTGGATGTGCGTGGCGGAAAAATCTATATCAACGGCAAGGTGGCGAAAGCCTACACCTTCAAGATGGACTACTACTGGATGATGGGCGACAACCGCGACAATTCAAGCGACTCTCGCTACTGGGGATTCGTGCCTGAAGACCACATCATCGGCACGCCTATGTTTGTGATTATCTCATTCGACCCCGACAAGCCTTTCCTCAAGAGTATTCGCTGGGACCGCATTTTCAAATCAGCCAACCCCGACAAGTAGGAAAAATACTCAGGACAGATGACCCTTGATAAAGGCACTCCCGTGATTATGGGCAGCATGACGGCGGCAAGCGTGCGCTGTGTTGCCGCCATGCTTCATGCTGGAAAGGTGATTGTGGACGCGCAGGAGCGCAATCTGCCTCTTCGCCACAGCCACCACCGCTATTTGGTGGATGGCCCGAATGGCGTGCAGAAGCTCACGGTGGCACTGGAAGGCCACACAAATGCCATGCCTGTGACCATGGCAAATGTGAGAATATCCGAACACGGCAACTGGCGGCACCTGCATTGGGGCGCTCTTTACTCGGCTTATGGCAAGTCGGCTTATTTCGACTACTTTGCCGACGACCTGCACCGCATCATCTTCGGTGACCAAAGTTCACTACTCGATTTCAACACCGCCCTCCAGCGGGCTGTCATCGATTTTCTCGACCTGCCCATTGAAGTGGAAACACGCGCCATCACCCCCGACGACGAAGCACACGCCATCGATCTGCGACGGCTCCTTGGCGGTAAACGCCCCGACACGCTGCCCATCACCAATGTACCCTACTATCAGGTGTGGGCGAGCCGACACGGCTTCCAGCCCAACCTCAGCATGCTCGACCTGCTGATGAACACTGGCCGCGAGGCCATCTACACCCTGCTGAGCATGTGCCCATAATGCAAGGCTGCGCCAAATCAGAAAAAAACAAACGCATTGCAAACCACCATACGCACGGGCCGTACGTCCGCCTCCATACTCTACTTCAAGTGGTCGTCGAAGTAGCGGGTGATGCGCTCGTGAAGGTGCACACTCTGGTGGCCACGCATATTGTGCGGCTCGCCGGGGTACACGAAGAAATCGGGCTGAGTGCCAGCGGCAATGCAAGCCTTCAGGAAAGAGAAGGCGTGCTGGGGCAGCACCACAGGGTCGTTCAAGCCAATAATAATCTCCAGACGGCCTTTCAAATCCTTCGCCTTGTGCAGCAGGCTCGTTTTCTCGTAGCCTTCGGGGTTGAGCTGTGGCGTGCTCATATAGCGCTCGCCATACATCACCTCATACCACTTCCAGTCGATCACCGGGCCGCCTGCCACGCCCACTTTAAACACGTCGGGGTAGTTGGTCATCAGACTGATGGTCATAAATCCGCCAAAACTCCAGCCGTGCACACCCAGGCGACTCATATCCACAAATGGCTGCGTGCGCAAAAATTCCACGCCCTTCATCTGGTCTTGCATCTCCACCTGTCCGAGCTGACGGTAGGTGACGAGACCGAACTCACGCCCACGGCGGTTGCTGCCACGGTTGTCGAGAATGAAAAGCACATAGCCACGCTGCGCCATGTAGGTCTCCCAGCTGCGGCTACGCCAGTGCCAGCCGGCGTCCACATTACGCGTGTGTGGCCCACCATACACATACACCACCGTAGGATACTTTTTTGAAGGGTCGAAATCGGGAGGAAGCACCATTCTGTAGTAGAGGTCGGTGGTGCCATCGGCAGCCTTGATGGTGCCATTCTTGTAGATAGGCACCGCATAGCCCTCCCACGGGTCGGGGGCGGTGAAATAGCGCAGCGTCTTGCCGGTGGCCACGTTGAGAATGTCGATATTGCGAGGCACATCAGGCTCCTGATACCAATCCACGGCATACGCGCCAGTCTCGCTCAGCGAGCAGCTATGCACGCCCTTGCCGTCGGCATCGATGCGTGTGCGCCCTCCGGTGGCCACATCTACACGGTAAACGTTGTTCTGCAAATCGTGCGCCTCGGTGCTTTCAATCACCACCGCGCGATTCTTGACATCAAATCCCACCAGTTTGGTCACTTCCCATGAGCCGCTGGTGAGCTGCTTCAGAAAGCGTCCGTTCACATCATAAAGGTAAAGATGGTTAAAACCGTCTTTTTCGCTTTGCAGAATGAATTTCGAGGCGTCCCACGGCAAGAAGCAGAGCGGAGCGCCAGGTTCAATGTATTTAGGGTGCGACTCGTGGTAGAGTTCGGCAATGGGCTCGCCCGTTGAAGCGTTATAGCTCACCATGTGCATATCGTTTTGCGCGCGGTTCATCTGCTGCACATAGATGGTGCCGCCGTCGGGGCTCCAGGTGATGCCACAGAAGTAGCGGTCGGTAGGGTCGCCAGCCTTCAGATACACGATCTTACCGCTTGCCAAGTCATACACGCCAATCGTCACAAGGTGAGAAGTTTGGCCAGCCATTGGATACTTTTCTGGTGCGGGCGAGGCCATCAGGTGGGCGGTGTCGGTCAGTTCAGGCACATTCACCAACGGATAATCAGCCACCATACTCTGGTCCATACGGTAGAAGGCGAGTTTTGTGCCAGACGGATTCCAAAACAGGCCGCCGTCGATGCCAAACTCATTGCGGTGAACACTCTGGCCATACACGATATTGCGCGAGCCGTCGGTGGTCAGACGTTTCAGCCCTCCATCGGCATCACGCACATAAAGGTTGTCGGAATCCACGAAAGCCACGGCCCTGCTCTGCTTGCACCACAGTGCAGCCTGCGATTCCTTGGTGCGGTCTTGGCTCCACACCACCTGGCGCGTGCGGAAATTCACAAGCTTGCGCTCCTTTCCCGTGGTCACAAGCACAAGGCTTTGGCCCGCATAGGGCATCGACACGCCACGAAGCGAGGCAAACGAGGCAGGCAGTTCGCCCCACTCGCGCATCTGAGCGAGGGTGAACAGCGTCTTTTCCTTGCCGGTGCGCAAATCCACCTGCGCGCAGAGCGAGTCGGTGGCGTGCACCAACTTGTCGCCCCACCAGTAGAGCGACTGATTTTTAGGGGTCATCTGGCGGTAATTTTTGCCGCCGAAGTTCAAATCTTCAAGTGTAAACTGTTTTTGTGCCATCACCAGTGAGGAGGCCATCATAATAATCGCCGCAGAAAGAAGCAGGCGTGTAATGCGTAATGCCATATATTTTTATTGTTATCTTTTTCTGAAAAGCACCTTGCGTGGTCGCAAGCATTTGTGTGCACAAAATTAGTTAAATTCCGCCATTTAACCATTAGCCATAGAGCAAATTTTAGGGCGAAATATGCTGTAGAAATATGTTATAAAACACAAAAACAGAAATGATTACAGGAAATCAGCGTAAACGCGATTTTTTCTTGAAAAAAATTTGTTTAGAAGTCATAAGTTTTCCTATATTTGCAATCAGAAAAGCGTGTGAACTCTTTAATGCACCGCTCGCCATTTCTGGCGACTGATGCCTTAATATTTACAAATCATTTAGTCTAAATTTCCCTATGTCGTGAAATAAAAAGAGGTAGCATGTGAATGTGAAATCAATTCTGCACGACAGATGAAGGCTCTCCTTTCAAAAAAAAGGGCAGCCTTCATTTCTTTTCCCTCCACCACAAATACAATAAAACCGCCATTCCGACGCACGAACCGTGCGGTCGTGGCAGAATGTGGCGAATATAACGACTGGGTTATTTTTGCCACTGGGCTTGTATGTAGCGCGGCACGGCACAGTCCACGTTGGAGCCAATCACCTCGCTGGCGGCTTCCTTCACATCGGGAAAGGCGTTGTCCACCGCCACGCCACGGGTGGCAGTGCGCATCATGGGTATGTCGTTGCGGTTGTCGCCAAACACCACCACCTCCGTGGCTCCTGTGGCGGCCTGCATACGCTTCACTGCCTCTGCCTTGCTCACCCCTGGGGCATAGATTTCGAGAAGCCCTGAGTTCGGGTCGAAAATATCGTGGTAGAACACCGCTGAGCATGCAATGGTGGCACTCACCTCTTCGTAGATGGGGCGCAGGCGCTCATAATCTTGCATGGAGAATATGAGCATCGCATCGTCGGGGCTATGCAGATAGTCGGGGTCGTTGAGCACAAACTTTTTCAGCTCAAGACCTTGGCGCTCCTCCACAAATTTCTCCTCCTGCGGCGAGAGCGCACCATAATGGTGGGTGTGGATAATGCTGCCGTGCCTGCGGTAGATGAGCGGACACAGCCCGTGCTTGGCATACACGGCGCAGATGGCCTCCACCGTGGCTTGCGGTATCACATTCACCTGGTTGTAGTCGCCTTTCTGGCTGTCCCATGTGGCGGCTCCGTTGAGCACGATAAAGGGCAGCCGCGTGTGGAGCTGGCTGAGCATCGGCACCACCGTGGCAGGGGTGCGTGCAGTGGCCACGGTGAAAAGTAGGCCCTGGTCGAGCATTGGGTTGAGAACACGCACGGTTTCGTCGCTGATGCGTGAGTTGGCATCTAACAGTGTGCCGTCGAGGTCGGAAATGTAGAGTGTAGCCATATTGATATATTACTGTAGGATTGAATCAGGGGAACAGGGAGAGCTGCTTGTGCTCAAGGTTGAAACTTTTTCGGTGATAAGGCGTGATGCCATACTGCTCGATGGCTGCGTAATGCTCCTTCGTGGGGTAGCCCATGTTGTGGTCCCAGCCATATTGTGGATACTCTGCTGCTATTTTGCGCATATACTCGTCGCGGTGGGTCTTCGCCAAAATCGAGGCCGCGGCTATGCTCATCATCTTGCCGTCGCCCTTCACGATGGTCTGATAGGGCGTGTGGCCATAGGGCTTAAAGCGGTTGCCGTCCACAAGGATAAACTCCGGCCTCACCCGAAGCTGGTCGAGCGCACGGTGCATGGCTAAAATAGAGGCGTTCAGAATGTTGATGCGGTCGATTTCCTCCGGCCACACATGCGCCACAGCCCACGCCAGCGCCTGCTCCTCGATAACGGGGCGCAGCAGATTGCGCTTCCGCTCCGTGAGCTTCTTACTGTCGTTGATAAGCTCGTTGTGGAAATCTGGGGGCAAAATCACCGCCGCTGCGGTCACCGGTCCCACAAGCGGTCCGCGTCCGGCTTCATCACAGCCAGCCTCAATTCTGTTCTCCACCAAAAAGCGTTGCAGTTCCATTGTTTCAAAATTACTACAAAAATTCTACATATATGCGAATATTCGCAAATTTTTAGTTAAGTTTGCATCTGAGAGATTCTGACACACATCACATATTAATATATGGCACAAGAAATAGAACGCAAATTCCTCGTAAATGGCAATCACTATAAGGCCGAGGCCTACCAGAGCACCCGCATCACCCAGGGCTACCTCTGCTCTGTGCCTGAGCGCACGGTGCGCGTGCGTGTGCGCGCCGACAAGGGGTATATCACCGTAAAAGGTGCCGGCGACGAGGGTGGCGTGAAGCGATTTGAGTGGGAGATGGAAATTCCGGTGGCCGACGCGCGCGCCCTGCTCAAACTGGCGGAGCCTGGAGTAATCGACAAATGCCGCTACTTGGTGAGGGCCGCCGATGGTGTCCACATCTGGGAAGTGGACGAATTCTATGCCGACAACGAGGGGCTAACCATGGCAGAGGTGGAGCTTGACGATGAGAACGAGCCGTTCTCCAAGCCCGAATGGATCGAGAAAGAGGTGACCGGTGACCTACGGTACTACAACTCGGCGCTGTCGAAAAACCCCTACAAAAACTGGAAATGACCATCAGCATTTCCCCCTGACACAAGCCTCGCACAAGCCAGAAAACTGGGCGGCTGCCGTGGGAGAAAAAATGCAAATTTGTGGGCAAAATCTTGAATATTAGCAAGAAAGTTTATAACTTTGTGCCGATTTTAACGTTAAAATTGTAGAGAAATGGCGTCACACAAGTTGCCACTTAAGTCTTTGTCGATTGGTGTTCAGGAGTTTAACTACCACTTGGACGCCGCATTTTTCAACGATGTGGAAGCCACCGATGTGCGCGACGCAGATGTGGAAGCCCACGTGAAAGTGGACCGGAAAGACGATGAAATCTATCAACTTTCGTTTGAGTTCAGCGGTGAAATCACCATTCCATGCGACCGCTGCCTCGACGATATGAGGCTGCCAATCGACACCACCTACAATTTGACCGTGAAGGAAGGGGAAGAGTATGACGATAGCGATGATCAAGTGCTCGTGATACCTGGCCACTGGCGTGAGCTCGACTTGACTCCGCTAATGCGCGACACTGTGCTGCTCACCATTCCTATTATGCACGCACACCCCGATGGGGAGTGCAACGAACAGATGCTCAACAGGCTGGAGCAGATGCGCGCGGTGAACATCACCGACGACGACCAGCTGCACAACGGCCCGGAAGGCATCACAAGCGAAACGACAACAAACAAATCTTCTGACGACGCCGACGACATCGACCCCCGATGGGCAGCGCTGAAGAAGTTAAAAGATAACAACTAAAAAAACAATAAGAAAATGGCACATCCTAAACGTAGACAATCAAAGACTCGCACAGCTAAGCGCAGAACTCATGACAAGGCTGTAGCTCCAACTATCGCACAGTGCTCTAACTGCGGCGCATGGCATGTTTATCACACCGTTTGCCCTGAATGCGGCTACTATCGCGGCAAACACGTAATGGGCGAAGAAGCAGCTGTTTAATAAGGCTACAACCCCAACAACAAATTGAGATTAACTCAACAGATTTCTGTGTATCCTGAATAACGCTGACAAGGTGCTATTTGGGATATACTTGCTTATTTAAAGACTTATTTTTCGATATGCTTAACGCAAAGATTTCTGGTATTGCCTCATACCTGCCCGACTATGTGCTCACCAACGATGAGCTGTCGCGCATGGTCGATACCAACGACGAGTGGATCACCACCCGCGTGGGTATTAAAGAACGCCGTATCCTCAAAAAAGAGGTGGGCTCTTCTTACATGGGTATTCAAGCCGTGAACAAGCTTCTTGAAGAAACTGGCACTAACCCCGACGATGTGGATCTGCTCATCTGTGCCACTTCCAACCCCGACTACCGATTCCCTTCCACCGCCTCTGTGATAGCTCACGGCTGCGGTATGGAGAAGAAATGCTACGCCTACGATATCCAGGCCGCATGCGCCGGATTTATCGTGGCTTCATACGATGCCAACGCCTACATCAAGAGCGGACTCTACAAGAAAGTGATTGTGGTGTGCGCCGAGAAGATGTCGAGCATGGTGAACTATGAAGACCGTGCCACATGCCCTCTCTTTGGCGACGGCGCGGCAGCTGTGCTCATTGAGCCTACTGAAGAGCCTGTGGGATTCATGGACGGCTTATTCCATGTAGATGGCAGCGGACTGGAGCACCTCGTTTACAAAGCTGGCGGCTCGGCTCACCCCACCACCCACGCCACCGTAGATGCAAAAGAGAACTGCCTCTACCAAGAGGGACGCGCAGTGTATAAGGCTGCTGTGATGGACATGTACACTATCAGCAAGCAATTGATGGAGCGCAACGGGCTCAAGGTGGAAGATGTGAAGTGGTTTGTGCCTCACCAGGCCAACCTCCGCATCATCGAGGCTGTGGGTAGCCGTCTGGGCCTCACCGATGAGCAGGTGCTCGTGAACATTCAGAAGGTGGGCAACACCAGCGCAGCCTCCGTTCCCATCTGCCTCGACCAGAACAAGGACCGTCTGAAGAAAGGCGACAAGATTGTGCTCACCGCCTTTGGAGCAGGCTTCACCTGGGGTGCATCTTACCTCATCTGGGGCATGTAAAAAAATCCCGGCCTTCTTCATTAGAGGGTGCGCGGGCCTTCACAAGCTCGCACCATCACACCCACGCGGTGGCGCACACACATTCTCCACATTTCTTAAAGAAGTGCTATATGGCTGAAATGACGAGAATCACACAATATAAGCAAAAAATGCATTTCGCCCCTTTACACGCAAAAATCGGGGCGGTGCGTTTTTTGTTTGTATATACAAAAGTATGTATCGCGCAGGCATTTTCCAGTATCATTTTTTCAAGCATCATCTAAATATAAATTATGCATAAAGCAGGTTTTGTGAATATCGTAGGCAACCCTAACGTGGGCAAGTCCACCCTCAGCAACATTCTGGTGGGGGAGCGCCTCTCCATTATCACCAGCAAGGCGCAGACCACGCGCCACCGCATCATGGGCATCGTGAACACCGATGAATACCAAATCGTGTTCAGCGACACCCCCGGTGTGCTCAAGCCCAAGTTTAAGCTGCAGGAGAGTATGCTCGAATACTCCACCGGAGCGCTCGTTGATGCCGATGTGCTGCTCTATGTGACCGACGTGGTGGAAACACCCACCAAAAACCAGGAGTTCCTCGACAAGGTGGCGCACGAGAAAGTGCCCATCATTCTGGTGATCAACAAAATTGACCTGCTCAAAGGGCAAGCCGAGCTGGAAAAAATAGTGGACGAGTGGCACAAGCTGTTGCCACAGGCCGAAATCTACCCCACAAGCGCCAAGGAGAACTTCAATGTGGCGCAAATCAAGAAGCGCATTGTGGAGCTGCTGCCCGAGAACCCACCATATTTCGGCAAAGACGCGCTCACCGACCGCTCGTCGCGCTTCTTCGTCACCGAGATTGTGCGCGAGAAGATTCTGCTCACCTACGACAAGGAGGTGCCCTACGCCACACAGGTGATAGTGGAGAAATTCGACGAGAGCGACAATGAAATCCACATCATGGCGGTGATTTACGTGGAGCGCGACTCGCAAAAGGGCATCATCATTGGCCGCCAGGGCAGAAAGCTCAAGCATGTGGGCATCGAGGCTCGAAAGGAGATTGAGAAGTTTTTCGAGAAGCACGTGTATTTGCAGCTTTTCGTGAAAGTGGAGAAGGACTGGCGCAACCAGGAGAAGAAGCTCAAGGCTTTCGGCTATCTCGACTAAGCCCGCGCACACACGCTGTCTCTCCCACCCTTTAAACGCTAATAGGAGAATATTCATTACACACCCCCTTAATTCATCACATATCAGAGCAATGGCAAGATTAATAGCAATAGTAGGACGACCCAACGTGGGCAAATCAACCCTTTTCAACCGCCTGACCAAGACGCGGGCGGCTATCGTGAACAATGAGAGTGGCACCACACGCGACCGCCAGTATGGCAAGACCGAGTGGGGCGGCATGGAAATGTCGGTGGTCGATACCGGCGGCTGGGTTGTGAACAGCGAAGACATCTTTGAAGACGAAATCAATAAGCAGGTGGCTCTGGCCATTGAGGAGGCCGATGTGATTCTCTTTATGGTAGATATCAAGAACGGCGTCACCGACCTCGACGACCACGTGGCATCGATTCTGCGCCGCAGCAAAAAGCCGGTGGTGCTGGTTACCAATAAAGACGACAACAATGAGAGCATTTTCCTTGAAAGCGAATTCTATTCGCTTGGACTGGGCAAGCCCTTCTCCATCTCGGCCATCAACGGCACCGGCACCGGCGACCTGCTCGACGAGGTGGTGCGCCTGATGCCTGAGAAGGACGACGCTGTCATCACCGACGACCTGCCACGCTTCGCCATCGTGGGGCGGCCTAACGCCGGGAAATCGTCGCTGGTGAATGCTTTGATGGACGAGAAGCGCAACATCGTCACCGACATTGCCGGCACCACGCGTGACAGCATCTACTCACGCTACAATAAGTTCGGCTTCGACTTCTATTTAGTGGATACTGCGGGTATTCGCAAAAAGAACAAGGTGAATGAGGATGTGGAATACTACTCGGTGCTGCGCAGCATCCGCGCCATCGAATACAGCGATGTGTGCATTCTCATCATCGACGCCACCCGCGGCATTGAGTCGCAGGACGTGAACATCTTCTCTATCATCGAGAAGAACCGAAAGGGTCTGGTGGTGCTGGTCAACAAATGGGACATCGCACAGGAAAAGTCGCAAAAGGCCATCAACTATATGGAAGACACCATTCGCCAGCGCTTCGCTCCATTCACCGACTTCCCCATCATCTTCGGGTCGGCCCTCACCAAGCAGCGCATCTACAAGGCTTTGGAAGAGGCCATCGAGGTGTATAACAACCGCAAGCGCATCATTCCCACATCGCAGCTCAACAATGCCATGCAGGAAATCATCGGTGCATATCCCCCACCTGCCACCAAGGGCAAGATGGTGAAAATCAAATATGTGACCATGCTCAAAGAGGCGCGCGTGCCGTCGTTTGTGTTCTTCTGCAATTTGCCTCAGTGGATCAAAGACCCCTACAAGCGCTATCTGGAGAACCAGATTCGTGAGCGCTGGGACCTGAAGGGCACCCCCATCAACCTCTACTTCCGCCAGAAGTAAGCCCTCCACTCCCCCAAAAAACAAAGGGGCTGTGTAAAATATATACAATCCCGTGGCTTGTCATAATAAAACAGAGCAATAATACAGTAGGGACGCGATACTTCGCGTCCGCCTATAGTACAGAAAACCAAGCTATTGTTGATGGGCGGACGCGAAGTATCGAGAGCACAGAAAAAGTGAAACCAACTTTCAAATTGACAGTTTTAAGGACATAATGCCTAATTAGTGGGAGGGGACGCTACTGATCAGGCTGCGAGCATCGGAGATGCTCTTTTGTGGTTAACACCATGCAAGCGCAGCGCAGCTTGGTGAAGTTAAGCAAGTAAAGTAGAACAAGAGCCTCGGAGAGGGTCGGTTGTGATTTTGCACGATGTAGAGATGCGGTAATATCATCTACGTTTAACAAATTAAGGTGTTTATACCACAACCGACCCTCTCCGAGGCTCTTGTCGGCTGACATCAACGGCACCAAGCTGCGTTCACCTTCGGCTCACTTGCATGGTGTTAACCACAACAAGGCATCTCCGATGCCACATCCATAATCTTGCCCAGTACCATATCTATTGAATTCGTCACATCGAGAAAAAAGGGATAGATTGTCAGCATTTCCAATTTCAATTCCATAGCGATGGCTACACCATACGCTTGATTTTTTTGACGAAAAACACTTAAAATCCTTAACGATTTGATAACAAATGTGAAAAATACACCATTCTTCACAATATTCACGTTTATTAAACATTGTTTACACTATTTTAAATTGATATTTTAAAAAACTTTATTAACTTTGTGATTGAAAGAAAGAAGATAGACTTATCCCTTTTTAATACTATTGACAACAAGTTGCTACACACCCCATTTAAGGGTGTGAGTTATGAGAAAGGCTAACAAAGATTATATACTTGAATTTTGGTTATGATAGAGGTGTGCTTTTGTGAAAAAGCGCACTTTTATTTTTACAGGGCGTTTTTGAGCCGTTTTACTTGCCGAAGGGGCAGATATTTAATAAATTTGTGTAAAAATTAAGAACTTGTAATATCAATGAACATGAAACGGATTTTTACAGCACTACTCTTGGTGGTGATGAGCGTGAATTTGGCTTTCGCAGAGGGCCAGCTGAAACAAGACCTCAAAACCCTACACAACCCTAAAGCAAAACGCGTGCTCGTGGTGTCGCACCGTGGCGACTGGCGCAACGCACCGGAGAACTCCATTCCCGCTATGCTCAACTGTGTGAAAATGGGCGTGGATATGGTGGAGCTCGACCTCCACAAGACCAAAGACGGGCACTTGGTGCTGATGCACGACAAAAAGGTGGACCGCACCACAAATGGCAAGGGCGAGGTGAAGGACCTCACGCTCGATGAAATCAAGAAGCTGCGCCTGCGCAACGGCATGGGCCGCGTAACCACCGTGCAAGTGCCCACCATGGAGGAGGTGTTTGCCGCGCTCAAGGGCAAGGTGCTCATCAATGTGGACAAGGGCTACGACTTTTTCGATGAGGTGTATGCCACCGCTCAAAAGTTGGGTATGCTCGACCAGATAGTGATCAAGTGCGGTGGCCGTCTTGAAAAAATCCAGAAAGAGAAGGGCGACGTTATCAACAAGTCCATTTTTATGCCTATCGTGAAACTCGACGTGGATAGCGCGGAGCAAGTGCTCGATGAATTTCTCTCCATTCACCCCGTGGCCATTGAATGTTGCTTCAAGAAAGTGACCCCCAATGTGGAGCGCCTGCTCAAAAAAGTGGACGCGGCTGGCGTGAAAGTGTGGCTCAACGCCCTGTGGCCATCGCTCAACGGCGGACACGACGACGACCGCGCAGCCATCGACGGCGATCCCGACGGCTCTTGGGGCTGGCTCCTTCGGCAGCATGCGCAGTTTATCCAAACCGACCGCCCTGCCCTGCTCATTCAGTATCTTGAAAAGCACGGCAGAAGATAAACCTATAGCTGGCGCAAAATAGGTGGTAAAGTGAAGCGCGCTGTATGGTGATTATTGCAAATTACGCCCAAAAATATATGGGGACGCGGAATTTTCCACGTCCCCATTTTGTGTAGGCAAATTTTGTGATTGCGAATCAGCAGATCGCCTTTATTTGTTGCGGGTGATGATATAGCTGAATATGGCCTTCAGTGCCTCAAGCGTGCTGCTTGCCGGGAAATCGGCCAGAAGCGCATCGGCCTCGGCGCGGAGGCGCTCCATTGTGCGGAACGCGTAGTCGATGCCGCCGCCAGCCTTGGCATACTCCACCAGCCTGTCGATTTCCTCATCGCTGAGCTCGGGCTTATGCGCCAACTTATTCATCTGCTCGCACTCCGGCAGTTCCTTGCGGCCTAAGGCATAGATAAGCGGCAAGGTGATTTTTCCCTCGCGCAAGTCGTTGCCGGTAGGCTTCCCCACGGCAGGGTCGTGAAAATAGTCGAAAGTGTCGTCTTTGATTTGGAAACACTGCCCCAGTAGCTCGGCAAAACGCTTCAACTTCACGAGCGACTCTTCATCGGCGCCCGCGGTGATGCCCCCCACCTCCACACAGCTGGTGAAAAGCGAGGCCGTCTTGCGGCTGATAATGGTCATATACACCTCTTCGGTGATTTCCCGACTGCGCGCATTGTCGATCTGGTCAATTTCGCCCATCGCCAAGTCAGCGCCCATCTTCGAGAGCGAGTTGAGCACACGAATATCGCCGGCTCGCACAGCGCAAGCCAAAGCACCGCTCACAAAATAGTCGCCCACCAGCACAGCCACATGGTTGTCCCACACGCTGTTCACCGTGGGCAGTCCGCGGCGCGACATACTCTGGTCAATCACGTCGTCGTGAATGAGCGAGGCATTGTGCAGAAGTTCTATCGCAGCGCCAGCGTTGAGCACACGCTCGTTGATGCCGCCAAAAAGCCGAGCGCTCAGCAGCACCAGCACAGGGCGGATTTGCTTCCCCTTGGTGCGCAGATAGTCGGTGACAATGTGGTCGGTGAGCGCGCTTTGGCTCTTGAGCGTGCTGGCAATAATCGCGTTGAGCCGTGCCAGCTCTGGCTTTATCGTTTCTTGTATTTGGTCAAGTTTCACCATATTCAGTGCAAAAGTAGTAATAATTGCGCTAACAAGCGGTTTTTTGCGGTTAATAGTTGCAAAATCAACGTAGAAAACCCACACACCCATTGCTCCCCCACACCCAATCCCCAACGTCCGTGACCTTTTTTACATTTTCGAGCAAAGGTTTCTTTTCCCTTAAATTAACAGACTAAAATATACGGTTATACTTTATTTGTTAATTTAAGGTTTTTAGTTAAAAAATCAACTATGTTGTATAACATATTTTAATAGTCATCACAGATTCTAAATTTAGTTTAACTTTACAACGGAAAAATAATGACTGTAATTTATGGGGACAAAAACAATACTCAAATTGTGCTTATTTGTCATTTTTACCCTCTATTATAGTGTGGCGTTTGCCCAACTCACGTCTTCTGAAAATACAGCCAAGCCATACACTCCTTCCTGGGACACGTATGAGTTTATGAAGTATGGCGCAGTGGGGGCTTCGTTATACACTGGCACCATTAATTATTCCATTCCAATATATGAATACGAGGACGAGGATTTCAATTATGGAATAACCATTGATTATGCGACCAACGGTTTTCGAGTCAACCACAAAAGCGGCTTCCTCGGGCATGGGTGGTCTATAAACTCTCCCGGAATGATAACAAGAGAAATCAAAGGTTTGGCTGACGATGCAGCAAAGACCATAATTGCAAAGGGTGGAAGTGGCTGTCAACTGTATGGCTACGACAAGAACAAGACCCCGGCGGGGCGTTTGAGTAGCTGTGTCCTTGTCCACTATGTAGGAAATGAAGCGTTCACCGCAATGACAGATGCCAATAATGTCTGCTATGATGCCCAGCCTGACATTTATAGATTCAACTTTTGTGGGTATAGTGGTTCTTTTAGGCGTTTGCCTTCTTCTGATGGCAAGTCGTTTCTGTTCTTTGACTGTGCATCGAAATCCAAGTCGTTGAAGATTGATAGCCTTGTGAACAACAATATTGTCATTGTTGATGGGCTTGGATACAAATATTCTTTTATAATAGGAGAATACACGAAAAGTACCTACAGCGAAGCAGTCGGCGCACCACTTGAAAAGCGCATAAGGCAATGGAATCTACAAAAAATCATAGCTCCCAATGGCAGGACAATGGAGTTCATTTATAGCCATATATCCGACAATGAGGGATTGGACAAGTCTGAGCGCAATGTCACATACACTCCGTCACTGTCATATGCGTTCTCTTATTTTGCAGGCACGAATGAGGGCTATGGCTCCAGCGATGCGACTGTTTACGAAAGTGATAACTTCTCATCAAAACTTACAGGAATAAAGTTTCCCGACGGGACCTGTGTCAGCATAGAATATGCAGAAGGAACTGAGGAACGGCGTTATGCATTGCCTAATGGCGATATACGAAAGGCTTTTGGCGAGAACAAAAGAATAGGTTCAATTATGATCTGTTCATCAGATGGAAAGCCTTTTAAAAAAGCCACTTTTTCTTACCTTACAGTGGGCGGAAATACAAGCAAGGATAATAAGCTTACATTTCTTAAATCGATAGACATTTCTGGCCAAGGCATTTTTTCTTTTGAGTATAACCCGATGACTGCCTACCCTCCGCTTGGGACAATAAAGAGTGACCATTGGGGGTACTACAATGGGGAGTATGGAGGCTTTGCCACAAAAAAGCTCCTGTCGAATTTGACCTTTGACAGCGAATACAATGAGCACTACACGTCAAACTTTAGAAGAAACCCCGATTTCCAGTCGGCGCTATCGGGCACGCTAAGCAAAATTTTCTACCCCACAGGAGGCTACTCAACAATCTCCTATGAGCCGCACAGCTGTTCCCAAAAAGTGGTAAGGACAAGCTCCACATTATTCTTGCCGATGCTAACCGACTTGCCGCAAAATGACACTGTCGGCGGTGTCAGGGTAAAGCAGGTGATAACGTTCTTGCCAGATGGCACCCCGTCTGACACGGTTAGATACGAGTACCAGTCTGAAAGAGACCCAAGTTTAAGCAGCGGCATTCTTATCAACACGCCGCGCTACGGCATTAAGTACATCACATCTAACAATAAGGCTGTAGAGCGGTTTAACTTATGCAACAGCATATACGATTTCACACAGACGCACATTGAGTATTCCAATGTGAGGGAATACCGAAGCAACGCCGGGTATATCGACTATTTTTACAGCACATACAATGATTATCCCGATGGGGAAGGTGTGGAGGTAGACAAAGAAAACAGAGTCCACTTGTTTGGTTATTACTCTGATGGATTTAATAATATTTTAGTTGGCTTTGACAATCCTGACAATTTGGTAGAAAATCTACTCACACCGATTGCCTCAGCCCAAACAAAACGGGGATTGCTCACTTCTATGAAAAGGTATAGCGGCAGTGGTGACCTTGTCAGCGAGACTAAATACAATTACCAGTTCCCGTTGGTGAAGATTGACACTATATTTACACAGACTGGAGAAGTCGCCAAAGATGTGTTTTATCCAAGATATAATATTGAATTGAGCAGTGTGGAAGAATCATCATTTTTTGGCAAGGCGTCCGTCGTAAATAAAAAGAGCTCGGTCTTCAACTCTTATGGAATGGAGACAGAGACAACATTTGTAACGTCTGAAGGGAATACCATTGTTGACACATACATGTATTCGGGTGATATACAAGATGCCGACGGACAGGTAAAGAATATGCTACATTTCCATAACGTTAACAGTTTACTATCGCATGAGAGGAAAGCCGTAACAAATGGAAAAGAGACACTCATCTGGAAGAAGCGCTACAATTATTATCAGCCGGACTTGAAAAATGGGGCGTTGTTCAAAGTGGCAAATATTGAAGACTGGAATCCGTCCAAAGGCTGGATGTCCAAAATATCGTATGCCCATGATGAAAATGGGCGAATCATACAGCAAACAGACTCCAACGGTGTGCACACATCCTATCTTTGGGGATACAAAGGCATGTTTCCTCTAATGACTGCACAAAACGCATCTGTTCCACAACTTGCAAAAGCTGTCACAGCACAAGGTCTCAATATATCTGAGCTGTCAGACGCCACCAGCTATGCAGATGATACATTTGACCGGTTGCTTGCATCTGCAAACAGTCTCCCGTCATCTATTATCGACATCTACAAATTCAAGCCTAATTTCGGACTTACAGAACATACGATGCCAAACTCTCTAAAGACATATTACAGTTATGATGGATACGGGCGACTGGTGTCGGAGGCTGACTACAAGCATCGGGTTTTAAAGCAAGGAGAGTATAATCTTGTGTCCGTTTTCCCTTTCACCGCCTCAATGTCTTGTCTCGACACCTATGTCGATGAGCCTTTGAGTATTGCGGTCACGGCTAATGGCGGCACACATTCCTATAAATTTGCTTTCAAGATTTATGACAGGCAAAATAATGCCATGCACCATGAAACTGCAAACAGTTGTGGCATTATAGATATAACCCCTAATAAAAATGGTATTCCCAACAGCCATTATCGAGTGGAGTGTGAGGTGTCGGACACCATTTCGGGTGAGAAGGATTTCTTGTGTCAAGATTTTCTTGTAAAGCCCGCCAGACTTCAATTTTCAAACATTGAAAAACAATTCACATACACATCTGGAGGCAATGAAGTCTGTATTGCCAACATCTATACAGACACCCCGACAGATGTGACCTTTGGGTTGGACTTGGTTTCAACAGAAGCCTGCTCAATCGCTATAGCTGACACATCATTCTCAACCAAAAGGGAAAAGGACAAGGAGTTTGTTGTGCGATTATTACCTGGCAATAATATTGTGAAGATGGAGTTCCCGTCGTCCACCGCCATCTTTGAAGCCGATTTGTGGATGAAAGAAGCCACAAACGGACATGAAATAAGTCTTTCTAACATCATATCGGTCACTTATTAACGCTACAATTTTTATGGACTGGAGAAAGCAAATATTATCCTTGGTGGCCTGCTTGCTTGTGGGGGGCTTTGGCATGGCGCAGCCAAGCCACAATTATATCCGCACTGGCGTGATGCTTGACAGCGTGGGGGCGTCGCGCATGACCACCGTGAAGTATTACGACGGTCTGGGGCGGCTGGAGCAGACTGTCGCTGTAGGCGCTTCGCCATCCGGGGCCGACCTGGTCGTGCACGGTTCCAGAGACAGGGCCGGGCGCATTGTCCAGCAGTTCTGCGCCACCCCGTCGGCGGGCGGCGGAGCGTATGCCGACGGCGCAAGGGTCCGCGCCCTCGCAGCGGAGACGTATGGCGACGCCAACCCTTACGCGCTTACTGAATACGAGCAGTCGCCGCTTGGCCGGCAAGTGGCTGTGACCGGTGCAGGCCAGGCATGGCACTCGGAGGGGAAATCAGCGAGGACGGCATATCTGACGAACAGCGCTACTGCCGGCGCACAACGATGCCGGCTGTTTTCCGCCAGCGACACGCGAGGCGTCACCGACACCGTGGTCACTGTGACTGCAAGCGGCTTCTATCCGGCCGGCGAACTGTTTGTCACAAGGACAGGGGACGAGGACGGGCGTGTGAATTTTGTGTTCACCGACAAGCTGGGCAGGACGGTGCTTACACGCTCGCAGCTCGACGGCGGATATGCCGACACTTATTATGTGTATGACATTGCCGGCAACCTCACTGCCGTTTTTCCGCCGGCCTTTTCCGCCAAGCTGGGCAGCGGAAGGATCTCATCGGCCTCCACAGAAGCGAGGAATTTCGCCTACTTCTATGTCTATGACTGGCTCGGGCGCTGCAGGGCCAAGAAGCTGCCGGGGCGCGACTGGCAAATCACGGCTTACGACAGGGCAGGCAAGGCCCTGATGACACAGGACGGCAACATGCGCAGGCGTGGTGAGGCCGTGTTCACGCTGTCGGACGCTTTTGGACGCGAGTGCGTGACCGGTGTCGCTAAAAAGACGCTGTCGGTGGCGGGCGCGAATATGGACGTGTGCGCATTGGTGAGGCGGAGTGCCGCCACAGGCTCCCTTGGGGGATATGAGATAACGGACAGATCCCTCTCACTGCCAGGCGACAATCTGCTGTCGGTGACGTATTATGACGACTACAGCTTTCTCGACGGGAAAGCGTTCGGCAAAGAGTTGGCCTACCGCGATGCCGCGGGCTACGACCGCCGCTACGAGTGTGCCGCCTATCCCTCGCTTTCCGCCAAAGGGCTGCTGACCGGGTCGGCCACGCGTATTCTTGGAGATACCGTGATGCTGTACAGCTCGGTTTACTACGACGGCCATGGCAATATTATCCAGAGCCATGAGCAGAACGCCTTGGGTGGATTCGAGCACTGCTATTATCACCTCAGCTTCACGGGCAAGCCGTTGGAAATAAAGCGGGTGCACACCACTGCCGACACA
>JBNMJK010000032.1:0-29336 GCA_050873765.1 Sodaliphilus sp. | reverse complement strand
GTGGACTACGACAACTTGATTCATCAGCTGAAGGACGCTTTTGGCAACAAGGTGATTCCTATCCAATTCCCAACCGCTACAGGCGCTGATTTCAATTCTGTTGTTGATGTTCTCATCATGAAACAGCTCACTTGGGGGCCAGACGGAGGTACTCCCACTGTTAGCGAAATAGCTCCAGAATATAAGGAGCGTGCGGCTGAAATGCACCAAACTTTAGTGGAGATGGCTGCTGAGAACGATGAGTCGCTGATGGATAAATTCTTTGAAAAAGGTGCTCTCACAGAAGACGAAATGCGTGAAGGTATCCGTAAAGGCCTTATCGACAGAAGTATCTGCCCGGTGTTCTGCGTTAGCGCACTCAAAGATATGGGTGTTCGCCGCATGATGGAATTCCTTGGCAATGTGGTTCCTTTCGTTAATGAAGTGAAAGCTCCTATCAATACTGATGGTGAAGAAATCAAGCCCGATGCCAATGGTCCACTTAGCGTTTTCTTCTTCAAGACCACCGTTGAGCCACATATTGGTGAAGTGTCATACTTCAAGGTAATGTCAGGCACGCTGAAAGCAGGTATGGATTTGAACAACGCCGACCGTGGTTCAAAGGAACGTCTGGCACAGATATCTGCTGTTTGTGGCCAAATCAAGACACCTGTTGAAACTCTTGAGGCTGGCGATATTGGCGCAGCAGTGAAACTTAAAGACGTGAGAACTGGCAACACCCTCAATGATAAAGGTGTGGAATACAGATTCGACTTTATTAAATATCCTGCGCCCAAATATCAACGCGCTATCCGCCCAGTTAATGAAAGCGAAATTGAAAAACTTGGCGCCGTACTGAATCGTATGCATGAGGAAGACCCAACCTGGCTAATTGAGCAATCAAAAGAATTGAAGCAGACTATCGTCTCAGGTCAGGGTGAATTCCACTTACGCACATTAAAGTGGCGTATTGAAAACAACGAGAAAATTCAAATTGAATATCTCGAACCAAAAATTCCTTATCGCGAAACAATCACCAAGGTGGCACGTGCCGACTATCGCCACAAAAAACAATCGGGTGGCTCTGGTCAATTCGGTGAAGTTCACTTGATCGTTGAAGCATACAAAGAAGGCATGCCTGAACCTGGCACCTATAAGTTTGGCAACCAAGAGTTCAAGATGAGCATCAAGGACAAGCAGGAAATCAACCTCGATTGGGGTGGAAAAATTGTGATTTACAACTGCATTGTGGGTGGTGCAATCGACGCTCGCTTTATTCCAGCCATCATCAAGGGTATCATGGATCGCATGGAGCAAGGCCCAGTCACGGGATCGTATGCTCGTGATGTGCGTGTTTGCATTTACGATGGAAAGATGCACCCAGTAGATAGTAATGAAATTTCATTCCGTCTGGCAGCTCGTCATGCGTTCAGTGAAGCCTTCAACGCAGCAAGCCCGAAGGTGCTTGAACCCGTTTATGATGTGGAAGTGATGATGCCCGCAGAATACATGGGCGATGTGATGAGTGATTTGCAAGGTCGCCGTGCCATTATTATGGGTATGGAAGAAGCCAGCGGTTTGCAGAAAATCAATGCAAAAGTTCCTTTGAAAGAAATGTCAAGCTATTCCACGGCTTTAAGTTCTATCACAGGTGGCCGCGCTTCATTCACAATGAAGTTTGCAAGTTATGAACTCGTTCCAAGCGATATTCAGGAAAAACTCCATAAAGAATATCTTGAAGCAAGCAAAGAAGACGAATAAAGATTAACTTTATACTCTATTTCAGAAAAAAGGTCAATGGCTGATTTCAGCATTGACCTTTTTCTTCGTTACCATTGAACCATTACCATAATAAATGCAATAATTTTTGTAACTTTGTAATAATAACTCCACAAACAAGAATAAGATGAAATTCAGTGATGTAATTGGCAATAGTGACGCTAAGGACAGAATACGTCAAATGATCGACAACGACCGACTTCCCCATGCGCTTCTAATTCATGGACGCCAGGGAATTCCAAAACTTTCGTTGGCAAGAGCCGCTGCACAATATCTGCAATGCACAAATCGCGTCAATGGGGAGCCATGCGGTGTGTGCCCATCTTGCTTGCAGCATCAGTCATTCAACCATGCCGACACCTACTATTCTTTCCCTATCGTGAAAATCGGAGAAAATCCAACAAGTAACGATTTTATAGAAGAATGGAAAAAATTCCTTTCTGAAAATGATGTGGAGGATTTTCAGAAATGGACAAAATATTTATCAAAAGAAAATGCCCAGCCCATTATCTACCAATCGGAGAGCGACAGAATTATTCGCGATTTAAGCCTCGCAGCCTACACATCAAAATATAAAGTGCTGATTATGTGGCTTCCAGAAAAAATGAATGAGTCGTGCGCCAATAAATTACTCAAACTTATAGAGGAACCAAGTGCCGACACCAAATTTTTCCTGGTGAGTGACGACGCAAAATCCATTCTCCAAACTATTTTTTCTCGCACACAGCGTATTGAGCTGAAGCGCCCTTCCACAGCCGACATTACAGCATATCTCAGCCGAAAATTCAATGCCGACCCCGATACTGCAAAACTCGCTGCCGTGGCTGCTGATGGCGACATAGCACAAGCCGAACGAAATATGGAGCTAGACAGCGAGACCAAACAATTTCATCAAGATTTCATGCAACTCATGCGAATGGCATATATCAGAAACTTGAAAGAGCTGAAAGTGTGGAGTGAGCATATTGCCGACTATAAGCGAGAAAAGGCACGACGTTTTCTTGACTATGCCTCACGCATGATTAGAGAAAATTTCATCTACAACCTCCATCATCCTGAACTAAATTATCAGACAGCAGAAGAAAAAACATTCAGCGTGAAATTCGCGCCATTCATTAATGAATTAAATGTAGAGCGCTTAATTGCAGAATTTGGACAAGCAGAAAAAGACATTCGAATGAACGGCAATATAAAAATTGTGCTATTCGACATGGCCATAAAAATCACCATTCTAATCAAAGTATAACAATTTCAATATGGATAAATCTACAAATATCACAAACACACCATTCCTAAAGCAGGTAGCAAAACACTATTCTGCTAACTATAGCAATTTGGAAGATTTCTGCTTCATATTCCCCAATAGAAGAAGTGGACAGTTTTTTATCAAGTATTTTGAGAAGAGCAGCAAGTCAAATTGTTTACGACCTTATGTGACTACCATTTCCGATTTTCTCGACGACAACACTGAGAGCACCCTGGCTACACCAACAGAACTTATTTTCAATCTTTATCAAGCGTTCTGTGAAGTCACTAACAACCCCGATTACGAGTTCGACAAGTTTATCAACTGGGGAAATATTCTTGTAGCAGACTTCAACGACGTGGACCTTTATATGGTGGACGCAAAACAACTGTTCACCAACATTCACGACTGGAAAGAGATTTCTACCGACTATATTTCTGATGACTTGAAAAAAGAACTGTCAAGATATCTGAATATCAACTTCAACAAATCCGATGACGACTCTTTTTGGAAAAACACTGACCAAGTGGATAAAAAGTTCACAAGTCTTTGGAAATTGCTTTATCCTCTTTATCGGTCATATAACGCGCACCTTGAGAAAAAAGGTCTGACATATCAAGGAAAAATGCTGAGAGAATTTGCCAAAAGATTAAAAGTGGCAAATAATGATGATTTCCATTACGCGAAATACATATTTGTTGGATTTAATTTACTGTCGGAAAGCGAAAAGATGATTTTCGACGCTTTTAAAAAGCGTGGTATAGCAGAATTCCATTGGGATTACGCTTCCTACGCTCTGAAAAATGAAGCAAATAAAGGACATAAGCATATTCATGCTCTTAGCAAGAGATACCCATCTTCAATTAATATTGAAGATATAGAGGAGTTCACTACAGATATGAATGTGGTGGGTATATCATCTAAAATCGGTCAGACTAAGTATGCCTTTGCCATAGTGGAAAATTTGATACAAAGAGGTTTGCTGAAAGATCCAAACAATGGCATAGACACTGCTATCGTTTTGCCTGACGAAAGTTTATTCGCGTATCTTACAAACTCAGTTCCCGAAAACATTCACAACATTAATGCCACCTTAGGACTTTCTCTTCGCTACAGCGACATTTCATCGCTTATCAGAATAGTTTCGAAAGTGCATAAAAATGCTTATAGGCCATTAGGCACTGACGATTTTTTGTATTATAAGGAGTTTGTAAGGCAAGTGCTGTCACACCCTATCATCAAAAGCATCTACCCGAATGAAGTAACCGAAATCACCAATCACATCAGCTCAACCAACGACTTTTATGTGAGCGAAAAATATTTAAAATGCACCAGTTTAGCCAACATTTTCACCACAATCGTTGACACTCAAAACAAGGATGAAGTGATTGGGTTCATCGACAGGCTCATCACATTGTGCAATACTATAAATAGTTTTTATTCTGATAATCAAAACGAGGAATCACAACTATCTCTACAAAGTACTTTTGCCCTACAATATATCGACATATTAAATGAAACAAAAGACTTAATTCGAGAGTATGGAATCCCAATGTGCGAGTCATCGGTATTTTACCTTTTTGACAAACTCACATCACTTTACACTATTCCATTTGAGGGCGAGCCCTTGTCGGGGCTACAGATTATGGGTATGCTTGAAACCCGCAACCTCGATTTTGACAATTTGATTATTCTTTCAATGAATGAACGCGTTTTCCCAAGAAAATTCTTTAAAAGTTCATTCATTCCACCCAATATGCGCCGTTACTTTCACATGGCCACCATCGATGAGCAAGAATCTATAAGTGCCTACTACTTTTATCGGCTCATAACGAGAGCAAAGCACATTTTCTTCGTTTACGACACGAGTACTATGGGAATAGGCAGCAGCGAGTACTCAAGGTTCGTTAGTCAACTCGAAAAAGTGTATGGGTGCAAGTTGAATACCCAGACCATAAGCCTTCAAGTGAAGCCCGAATCCTCACTTCCTATATCGGTGCCGAAAAACGATGAAATTTACAGAAAAATTCAAAGATACTGTGCTACTGATGATTCAAAAAAATATTTATCGGCAAGCTCTATCAAAACACTCATCAAGTGCCCACTGAAGTTTTATTTCCATTATATTGGCGGCATGAGTGACGAGAACGAAGAAAGTCAGTTTATGGATTATGCCACATTCGGCACAATCGTTCACGACACACTTCAGCAGTTCTATTATCCGGAAAGCGATAATAATGATGGAGAAAGAAAGCCCCGAATTGTAACAAAGAAAGAAATTCTATATTTCAAAGATCACAAACTTGATAAAGCTCTCATCAGGAATGTGAATAGAATATATCTGAACAAAGACAGCCAGCACGAGCTTGAGCCATTAATTGGAGAAACAGCCATCACGTTCAATGCCCTTAAATATTATGCAGAGCAAGTCCTCTCCTTCGATGCAAATCTCTTGGCCAGCGACAGCGACTTCATTAAGATATATGAATGTGAGGTAGAACGAAAAGTGAATTTAAAAATTGGAAACAACACCTTTAATTTCACTTATAAAATCGACCGCCTTGACCGAATCAATGATAGTGGCCCCATGAGAATTATCGATTATAAAACGGGAAAAGATAATGTCAATTGCTACAAAATCGAAAATGTGGTCTCAAACAAGGACCATGGCCACAATTTAGCTATCATGCAACTTCTGCTTTATTGCAACGCCTATAAAGCTGAAGGAGAAGATGTGAGCATGGGCGTAAAACCTATTATCTACAAAATAAAAGACATTGACTCATCAGGTATATCTATTAATAGAAAAACTATTGAGAATATTTTTGAAGATAATGATTTGAATACTGAATTCCTACAACGAATTGGGGCTGTTTTAAATAATTTTTTCGACAAAGACACTCCATTTACACAGTGTGAAGACAAGGACGATTCCGAATGTAAATACTGCAAGTTTATAGAATTTTGCAGAAGATAAGCAACTGGTAATTTGTGCGTTTGAAAAAAAAATAGTAATTTTGCACCGCTTTTAAGTCCCGTGTGATGGGAAATTAAGAAGCATCTTAATTTTTAGTAACACAATTTTTATAATGAAAACTTATCAATTAAACGCAGAACCAAGAACTAATCTTGGCAAGAAAGCCGCTAAGGCAATCCGTAAAGAAAACAAAATTCCTGTAGTGCTCAATGGCGGTCAGCTCGTGCAATTCGAGAAAAATGAAGCTGGCGAATGGGTTTACAATGGCAAACTCGAAGCTGGTCAGAAGGCTGTTGTTACCACTGCTGAAGGTAAAGGCGTTATCACTACCGACCTTACTGTGAACAAAGCCGACGTTAGAAAGCTCATCTACACTCCAGAAATTTATGTAATCGATCTTAACGTGAATGGTGTTGCTTGCAAGGCTGTTCTTAAAGATATCCAGTTCCACCCACTTACCGATGAGATTCTTCACATCGACCTCTTGCAAGTTTACGACAACAAGCCTGTGGTTATGGAAGTGCCTGTTAAACTTGAAGGTCACGCTGTCGGTGTTAAGGCTGGTGGTAAGCTTTATCTCAACCTCAAGAAGGTTAAGGCAAAAGGTCTTTACAACAACATTCCAGAGCGTATCGTTATCGATGTAACTGATTTGAAAATCGGCCAGGCTATCAAGGTGGGTCAGCTTAAGTTCGACAACTATGAACTCGTTAGCGCTAAGGACCTCGTGATTACTGGTGTACGCGCAACTCGTGGTTCTGCTGCAAAGGCACAATCCGACGATGAAGCTGCCGCTGAATAAATCTCTTATTCTTAAATGAAATATCTAATTGTAGGCTTGGGCAACATTGGTTCTGAGTACCAAGGCACTCGCCACAACATAGGTTTCACAATATTGGATGCTTTTGCTAAAGCATCCAATATTTCTTTCACTACTCAACGTTATGGTGATGTGGCTCAAATGCGATTAAAGAACAAACAACTCGTATTGCTCAAGCCTTCCACCTATATGAACTTGAGCGGTGAGGCTGTTCGTTATTGGATGCAAAAGGAAAACATTAGCATTGAGAATGTATTAATCATTGTTGATGATATTGCACTTCCTTTTGGCACAATTCGCCTTCGTGGAAAAGGTGCTGATGGCGGTCACAATGGATTGAAAAATATAGCATTATGTCTTCAATCTGTCAATTATGCAAGACTGCGCTTTGGAGTAGGATCCGACTTTCCTAAAGGCATGCAAATTGATTATGTGCTTGGCCACCCCACTGATGAGGAGCTTAAAGTGTTACCAGAACGTGTAGATGTTGCGATAGAAGCGATCAAAGCTTTCTGTCTGTCGGGATTGAGTTTTGCAATGACTAATTTCAACAACAAGTAATGAGCGAAGTTAGAATCGACAAGTGGCTTTGGGCTACAAGGGTGTTCAAAACTCGCACTTTAGCCACCGATGCTTGTAAATTGGGCCGTGTAACTATCGACGGCATGAATGTAAAGCCTTCAAGAGCTGTGAAAGTAGGAGAGAAAATTTCAGTAAAAAAGCCTCCTATCACTTTCACCTTTGAGGTTTTGGCTTTGCTGAATAATAGAGTAGGAGCGAAACTTGTAGGTAATTATCTAAAGAACATCACCACTCCTGACCAATATGAGCTATTGGAAATGGCAAGAATTAGTGGTTTCGTAAAACGTCAGAAAGGCCTTGGCCGACCCACAAAGAAAGATGGCCGGGAAATGAAGGAATTCACAGAAGAGGCATATTTCGGATTTGACGACTGGGATGATGAGAATCCTTTATGGACAGAGGAAGATGAAGAGAAACTGAACAATCATGAATAAATTAAACTCCAAACAACGCTATGATGTTTGGAGTTTTTTTCACAATTAATCCTCAAACGATGGTTAAGAGATAGGATTTATAAATTTTACTGAAAAAGTTAGTAGGTTTGAAGCTTTGAAAATCTCTTTTGTTTTATTTGCTATTTTGACGAATTAAGGGCTTCTTCGTTTAATGCCGTCGCACTATTTTAGCTTTTATTAACAACAAAAGACTTTAGCCAAAAATGAACCGGAATGCATCTTCTACCCTACCCACTTCCTGCACTTTTATATTTGAAACCTTAGACATGCCTTTCATATTACTTTTAGGAACGAGAATTGTGTCAAAGCCCATTTTTTGCGCTTCTGATATACGCTGGTCAATTCTTGTGATTTGACGAATTTCTCCAGAAAGCCCTACTTCACCAGTAAAACAAATGTTCTTGGGTATTGGCATATCAAAATTGCTCGACAATATTGCGCAAACAACCGACAAGTCTAAAGCTGGATCATTAACTTTCAAGCCACCTGCTATATTTAAAAACACGTCTTTTTGTGCAAGTTTAAAACCAGCACGTTTCTCCAGCACTGCCAATAGCATATTCATTCGTCTTGGGTCAAAACCAGTTACCGAGCGTTGAGCGGTACCATAAGCGGCTGTGCTCACAAGTGCTTGAGTATCGATTAAAAAAGGTCGAGCGCCATCCACCGTTACTCCAATAGCAGAACCTGAAAGATTTTCGCTGCTATCATTAAGAAGCATCATACTCGGATTGTTCACCTCTTTCAATCCATCTTCTTTCATCTCATAGATTCCGATTTCACTGGTGTTGCCAAATCGGTTTTTGATACCTCGAAGAATTCGATACATATAATGCCTGTCACCCTCAAATTGGATTACAGCATCTACAATATGCTCAAGCACCTTAGGGCCTGCAATGCTACCCTCTTTATTGATATGGCCAATTAAAATAACTGGCGTGTTGGTTTCTTTGGCATAACGCAAAAAAGTGGCGGCACACTCCCTGACTTGGCTCACACTTCCTGCAGCAGATTCAAGTAAATCGCTTGCTATGGTTTGAATTGAGTCGATAATCACCAAGTCGGGTGACTCTTTTTTAAGGCATGACAAGATGTTTTCAAGCGAAGTTTCGCATAACAGATAACATTCACAGTCCATTTTACCGCCTGCTATTCTATCAGCACGCATTCTGAGCTGCTGCGCACTCTCTTCGCCAGAAACGTATAACACTTTTCTCGACCTAATGCGAAGCACGTTTTGCAGAATGAGTGTGGATTTACCAATGCCTGGTTCTCCCCCTAATAGAATAATAGAACCAGGAACAAGACCTCCTCCGAGCACACGGTTCAACTCATTACTTGGCAATTTTATTCTTGGATATTCTTCAGCTTTAATCTGGCTAATTTTGATGGGAGTAAGCACCTTTCCTTCGTTAGTAGTGCCTTGCAAAAGGCTTGTCTTACCCTTGGGCTTAACAATCTCCTCCACATAAGTGTTCCATTCACCACAAGATGGACATCTTCCAACCCATTTCGAAGATTCTGCTCCACAATTTTTACAGAAGAATGTGGATTTCAACTGCTTCGCCATACTATTTGTTTTTTAAAGAGTTGCGTCGGAATTCACTGACAATCACAGCAGCAGCCACTCCAACATTGAGCGACTCGCTCGTTTCCCCCTCTGTCCATGAAGGAATATGCAAACGTTTTGTTACTTTATTCGATACTTTTAGACTTATGCCTTGTCCCTCATTACCAAAAACAACGAAGCCTGAATTTTGCAACGGCTCGTTGTAAATATTTTCGCCATCAAGAAAAGTACCCCATACGGGTAATTGATGATACTGTTCAAATAATGAAATTAAATCGCAATAGTGAACCTGCACACGTGAAATAGCACCCATTGTGGCTTGAACCACTTTATGGTTATATACGTCAACAGTACCTATGCTGGCAAATATATTTTTTATTCCATACCAGTCGGCAAGACGAATTATAGTACCAAGATTCCCAGGATCTTGAATATTATCGAGAACGATATTTAGCTCATTTATTACCGACTCTTCATCAATGGATCTTTCGGGTATTTCATACACTGCTATCACATCGCTTGAAGTGGAAAATTGCGACATTCTTGACATCTGCTGCGCATTTGCAAGAACTATTTTATCATGCATCGTGGCATTTGCAAGCCTATCGTGCCAATTGCGTGTGCAAATCAACCATTTACAGTTAAAATGCCCCCAAGTGTCGCGCACACATTTAGTACCTTCTGCCACAAACAAACCTTCCTCATCGCGATATTTTTTTACGGCGAGTGAACGCACCACCTTTATAATGCCATTATTTATATCTTGCATAGGTTATCATTCATTTAAAAGTTTCAATAATAACTTCAAGGCTTCCATCGTGGCTCTATTAATAACACGGTCACGATCTCCAGGAAAATGAAAACACTGGCTCACAATTTTTTCTCCCATTTTTGCCGCCATCCAAACAGTTCCTACTGGTTTACCTGGTTCTGCACCCCCTGGACCAGCAATCCCGCTGGTAGATACTGCGCAGTCAGTGTTTAACACCTTACAAGCTCCCGTCACCATTTGTTCTACCACTTGCTGGCTTACCACGCCATACTTCTCGATATCGGTGTCCGACACATTGAGCACATTGTGCTTCACTTCCACTGCATATGATACAACAGACCCTTTAAAATAGCTACTGCTGCCAGGTATTCCGGTGATTTCATGGGCAATGTTTCCACCCGTGCAACTTTCAGCTGATGCCACTGTCATGCCTTTGGCCTGGAGTTTTTTGCCTAAAATCTCAGCCAATGGCAAATCCTCGTCACTTATTATTTTGCTGCCAATTATTGTGTGAAGCTGTTTTGTTGCCTCTTCCATTGCGTCAGTAAGTTCTTGTTCTTCAGAATAACTTCCGCTTAGGCGAAGCCGAATCAGCCCAGGTGTAGGCAAATAGGCAAGATGAATATAGCTTGCTAAAGCCTTTTCAAAGGCATCAAGCTGCATTGCTAATAACGACTCAATGATATCAATCACAATGAATGTGCGATACTGTATATATTGGTGGTCTTGAAACCTATGTATTAGTTTAGGAATCAAAACATTTTTCATCATGTGCTGCATTTCAAACGGAACACCCGGCATTGAAATCAAAACTTGGTTATTCTTTTCAAACCACATGATTGGGGCCGTTCCCACTACATTTTGAACCACTTCACAGCAGTCTGGCACAAAAGCCTGATTTCTGGTGTATTCATTGAGTTTGAGGTGACGTTTTTCTACCACTTCCTCTACATTCTTTAGTGTGGTTTCATCAAACACCATCTTACCATTATAATATTCGCAGAGAGTGGTTTTAGTTATATCGTCTTTTGTTGGCCCAAGACCACCAGTTGTCAGCACCACATCACTATCATCAAAAGCAAGATCAATGGCTCGTTTAATGGCTTGCTTATCATCTGGAACCACCTGCACTTTCTGTAAACTCCAGCCGTAAACAGACAGTTCTCTGGCTATCCAACCAGAGTTCGTGTCAACAACTTGCCCAATAAGCAATTCGTCACCTATAGCGATTATTGAATATTTCATTTCGTATCTTATATATTATATCGTAACTCTTGCAAATGGAGGAGCTGTGATATCGCAGAATTTTTTATCCAAATATTTATAATAGCCAGCCACGGCAATCATGGCTGCATTGTCGGTCGTATATGAGCGTTTAGGTATAAAAGCCTTTAGATGGCGCCTGTCTGCGTAGTCTTGAACAGCATTTCTAATACCAGAGTTAGCCGAAACACCACCTGCTATAGCTATCGTCTTAATACCAGTATCTTTAATAGCCTTTGAAAACTTATCCATTAAAATGTCGATAATCGTTTTCTGCAAAGATGCTGCCAAATCGTTCTTATTCTCCTCTATAAAATTGGGATTAAGTTTCATCTCATCACGCAATGTGTAGAGGAAAGAGGTTTTAAGGCCGCTAAAACTGTAATTGTAGCCTTGAATGTGAGGTTTTGAAAACTTGAATTTTGTAGCATCACCCTCTTGTGCCATTCTGTCGATTACCGGCCCACCTGGATAAGGCAGCCCCATTGATTTAGCACACTTATCAAAGGCTTCACCTGCAGCGTCATCAATCGTCTGCCCAAGAATTTCCATATTTGAGTACGACAACACTTTCACAATCTGTGAGTTTCCGCCTGAAATCAACAGACAAAGGAATGGAAATTCTGGAACTTCTGTAGCCTCGTCATCTTTGATGAAATGAGAGAGAACATGCCCATGAAGATGGTTTACGTCAACTAATGGAATGTCCAATCCAAGGGCAAGACCTTTTGCAAAAGATGTGCCCACATGGAGAGAGCCGGGCAGACCTGGGCCTCTTGTAAAAGCAATAGCATCAATATCTGTCTTTTTAATACCTGCCTGGCGAATTGCCTCACTCACCACAGGCACGATATTTTGCTGGTGAGCACGCGAAGCCAATTCAGGCACCACACCACCATAATTTTCATGTACTTTCTGACTTGCAATCACATTTGATTTCAACACGCCATCGGAAATGACGGCTGCTGACGTATCGTCGCAAGATGATTCTATTCCAAGAATTACTGTACTCATATATAATTATATTTTTAAAATCTAAAACCTACAGTCGCATTTAAATCATGGTTTGCACTAAATAAGCTGTTTCGCTTAGTTAAATACCAGTGTCCCTCCGTAAGAAGATGCAGACCGTAAAAAAACTTTCCTTTATTTAAAATCACACCCATCTTTGCATGATAGTCGAACGACCAAAAATCAATCTTTCCTTCTGTTGATGAAGGTGCCGCATGTCGATAGCCGAATCCCGGTATGGTTGTAATATTAAACAGCCAGTTTTTGCCAAGCACCCAGTTGTAACCATAGCCTAAAAGCAAACTATAGCCGTTGTATTTATATGCAAGGTCATGTGACAAATCTTTGTCGGGAAACTTTTCTCTCAATTCATTAAAATTCATCGAAACATTTTCATGGAATATATGCGCTCCAGCTATAAGTGAGCCCGAACTTTTTCTTTGATATTTGGAAAAGCAATAAGCCGCAGCCAGAGCATAATGCTTGTGATTAAAAATGTAGCACAAGTTCATTCCATATAGTGTGCGCGACACTCCGTTGAATTTAAATTCCTTAATCTCAGATGTGGGAATATCAGAAAATCTATGGAAATAATATGGATAGTCATCTTTATAGTAATAAGCACTCAAAAAAACTCGCGACCATGTGAATGAAAAATCCCATTTCTTATTCTTCACCTTATGACCAGAAAGCAAGTCGTTCATATTCAACATATAGCTGAGATTGACAGCCATAAATGCAATTTGCACGCCAAACGACGAAGTGAGATTGGAATGCATAAATATAGGGCAATCGTAATCAAATATATGACCATTGTAGGTGCTCAGCCAATTGTTGTTTTTAAGCATTAATTTCCAGTTTTTACCAGTGCCCACCACATAAGTGGAATCATAGCTGTTGAATGTATGGTCGCCCCACCGATAAACCTTCACACAAAAATCAAGAAACGAAGGATACTTGATTGTAGTGTCGTTCATATCAATTTTACCATGCTGTAAGGCTCGTTTCCAGTATTCGCTGTCACGAGTGGTATCGTATGGTTCTGCCATTTTTTCTTTTATCTGCTTTATTTTATTCTTCACATTAAGTCGGGGTTCAGCATTAGTCGATGCTGAGCCAAAGCAGAGAAGTGTCGCTATAATCATTAAATACCTACCAATCATTTCGCTGTAATTGAATCTTTAACTGAAGTATGCTTTGTATTTAACGAGTCTTTTTGTGCTTTATTATTTCTCTTTCTTTTATGAAAGAATTTAAATAAATTGTCGAAGTCGTGTTTAAATACAATACCCACGCCTTGTGTAGTCATTGCGGTTCGGGTGTATAAATTCTGGTCGTTAAAGTGATTGTAAGCCTTAAGCAGCCATGACCCCTTACTATTCAATAAATATTCTACATCAAAATCTCCAATAAAATTTGAATTTTTTGAATTGTAAGTATTGTCGCGATAACCAAAATTGCCATTAAATCGCAAGCGGTTGTTCAATAGTTGACTCGACAATGCTAAGTCAAACTCTGTGTCGGTAAAGTCACCTTTATTAGAACGGAAATTTGGCGCAATCGACCAATTTTCATTAATTTGTCCAAGCAAACTGCTCAACTGTGAAGAAATTGTGGACGAGGCAATCGATGTCCATTCATTGCCAGAGTTCACGCCATTCATATATTCTGGAGTATAGAATCTATTCAGCGCAAGGAGGTATATGATTTGACGGTTCATCATATCATCGGTGCTAATAATACTCTTAATTTTACGATACGCTTCAGATGTGAGCGTTGGGAACTCAAGGTCGAATGAAATGTCTGGATGACTGATTACACCATTTGCTTTTAATAAAGCATGAACGGGCACGCTGGTTCTGTTCAGTTCACGATCATCGGCAAAACTCTCATCCAAATCTTTTATATTTGCATTTAGTGAGTATATGGCTTGAATGTCTAACAACGCATTATACGGATCACCCTGAAACGATATAGTGCTACCATCTTTAATCGTAAAGTCTTTCACTATTATATCTTGAAGTGTGAAATTATATACGCCTTTATCGAGGGTGTATTTTCCATACATTTCAAGCTTCTCATCGGTATTATCATATTTCATTTGCAGATTTCCTCTGCCAGTGGCTCTGATTTTGTCGCCACCCACAGGATCCATCACAAGATTGATCTGCAAATCAGGTGTGATATCGCCTTGCAAATCTATCAAATACTTTGTAGGCTCTTGTGCCTCAGCTTGTTTTATCTTATTATTAAACTGCTTAACTATATCTGGTATTGTATCGGCAACTCCAATCGTGTCAACTGGCACATTAATTCTATCTCTGTCACGATATGTGATAAACTTGTATTCATTTGCCACCTGGTTGTCCGACATCACAAAAGTGAATTTGCTCCTTGGAGCCGATTCCATATTCACTTTTATGTTAACAAACCCAGGCTCTCCTTCCACAAAAGCAGAACCATTGCCATAAATTGTACCGTACCAATTCGGATTATTTGACGAGTTGGTGTCGTAACAAAGAAGGTCTTTAGCGCCAGTCACAGCAAAGTTGAATGAAGCATTATGAAATTGCTCATGTTTCACCCAACCAGTAAGATTGCCACTATGCCCATCTCTGTCCTTAATCTTCACATTGCTGAACTGTATAAGCCCAGGCGACATATGTACTGAATCTGTGCAATAATAATACACATTTGAAAAATCAAGTTTGAGCTTCAAATCCTCAGCATATATATCTCCATACAAATCAATGGTCTTAAAGTTTCCGAAAAGCACTGCCCTTCCGGAAGCGTAGCCATCAACGTCGCTTGTAAATGCCGACATAAATGGTTTGAGAAACTTCACATTGGCCTTCTTTACTCTGAAATCGAGATATAAAGAATCAGCCATTGGATAAATGGCGCCATTAATGAATGATTGATGGCCATTTTTCTGTGATAAGGTTGCATTTATAGCTATGCCTTTATCCTCATTGTCCCAGTGGCTCTCAATGTCGGCGTTGCCCATGTCGGCTTTATTATACTGCAAATTATCTACATGCAAATTTGGCGTTAGCAGTTTTGGCTCCTTAGAGAACAGCTCTTTAGCATAGAATACGCCGGTAGCCTTCCCTCCAAAATCCACATTACTGATCTGTAGCGTTTCAAACACATAGTCGAGATCAATATTCTTCAACTCAAGCTTAATGGCATCTTCAGGATTTTTTGAAGCAGCGCCTTCAATATCTATGAATTGTCCTTCTCTAAAGGCATGAATACCATCGATTACCACATCACCTTTAGAGAAATCAAAGGCGCCTTGTTTCACATTCCATACAGTATCATTCACTACAATTTTAGAGGGATTGATATCGGTATGAATTGCTAATGACCGGTCTTCATTTTTGGTCAATAACACTGATGTGAGAATATTACCATGAAAATCCCTATCCCGATTAAATTTCCAGTTTAAATCACTGTCAATTCTTCCATTTGCAGCTATGGCATTTAAGCCAACGGCAATTTTACTATTCTTGGAAGGTATCAACGTCTTTGCATTGGCAACAAATGCACAGGAAGCCGAATCATAATAAGCAGTTAAGTTCGTTCCCTCTATCAATTTATTACCTTGCTGGATATATGGCGCAGATATATTTAAGGTCACATCTTTATCAGACATATTCACATTTCCGTCTATTGTGGCACGGTAAAGTAATTTCACTGGTAATTTCAACAACTCGTCAAGTTTTTCACTTGGATCAACTGTCAAATTAAATTTAAAATTATTATTTGACTGATGATGATGTACCGTTTTAGATGTACTAACTATATTCGGGAGAACATGTGATATCATATCCTTAAATGACGGCACTAAGGTTTTGAAATCAAATCTACCATAAAGTTCCCCTCTAATCACGTCAGAATCAATTCTAACTATTTGTGGATAAGAGGCGTTTTCAGCATTCAGAGTGATATTGTTGAAATGAAAGAGCTTACCTTTTGAATTTGTGAAATAAATGTTGTCCATAATGGCATAGCCATTAATATTATCAAGAGAATTACCTTTCAACGATGTATGAAGGTCGAAAGAGAAATCCTTTGGATTACCATTATAAATCTTCATATTGGCAAGTTTCACATTTCTTGCCGACATATCCACGTTGTATTCAGAACGCACACCGTTTATAGCTACATTTCCTTTTGCACTGATTGTGCCATTGGGGTCAGTTACCGACACTTCTCCCCTATAGCTGTTTTTTCCACCCACAACATCAGCAACTATGTTATGGAACCGATAGCCTCTAAAGTCCAAATATTTGATGGAACCCTTTATCGCAGCATTATCTATGGTTTTCCCGTTAATTCTTGTTTTAATATACGCGTCTGCTGCTATCGAGCCTATAAGGTCACTCTTTGAAATCAGTTTGCCCACATTGAACTGTGGTGTTTTAACATCAGCCACAATATCAAAAGTGTTTTGATATGCCTTAATTTTAGTCAAAAGGGACAGTCCTCCTACTGCCGATGATATTTGGCCCTTAAAATCAAGATAATTCTTATTTCCATTTACAGTGGCATCAAGTTTGAAATCGCCAAGATTGTTGAGTATAGAATTCACATTTGGCTTGAGTCTCAGCAAATGGCCGGTGATCTTGTTTATTTCTTTGCCTCTGATATCTAATTTTATATGAGGAATTCTAAAAGAGAACAGTTTTTTCTTGTTTAAATATGAAAAATCACCATTCACATTCAAATGTATATTACCATCTATATCGCTTAACCGAAAGAAGGGCACCTTCAGTCTGTTTAAATCGCCATTGACTTTACATGACAACAAGAAGTTTTCCTTAAAATGCGAAAATGCAGGCACGAATGCCTGGAAATCTGAAAGGTTGATTTTAGCGTCTTTCAAATACAGATTAATTGGTGTTCGTTTTATCGCGTTACCTATGTGTTTAAGAGAGTCGTAAGTTACTTTTTGCTGATTCAAGGCTATACTTGAATTCGGTAAGTCGATTTTAAAGTTTGAAACAATTGTGCTTTGAGCTGTAACAGCTACATTTGTTGATATATTATTCACCACAACACCAGAAGCCTCCTTGAACGACAATCTTTTTATGTCAATTAAAAAATCATCATTCTTTACTCTGGGCAGGTTCACATCGGCGCATAAATTCTCCACCTTTATATGATTAGCATCAAATATGCCATTTTTACGCCGCGCACTCAATAAATCATATTGCAAGTCGGTATTGCGAATCACAATATTATGTATAGCCAAATCAAATTTAGTGGGAGGCTTATTGCCTTTTGGTTTAAAGGCATCAATAATGAACTGTATATTTGTCGGGCTATTCTTGTCGGCTTTTGTAATATGGCCATGAAGACCTAAAAGCTCTGCATAGTTTATCTCTATTTTTCTATCAAAAATAAATTTTGTGATGTTGACTCCTGCTCCAAGAACATCTATTTTTATCATTTCGTTGTTCTTCTGGTCAGGAATAGCAATATCATATAAAATAACCTGATTGAATGGTTTGATCGACAGTTCGCCAATTCTCACATTCGTTTTCAGAAAATTACTAAGTTCTTTCTCTCCCTCCGTTTTGATTTTTTGTTGAACTGACGGTATGCAGAGCAATAAATACACCAAGGCATAAAGTGCCACCACCGCAACAAGTGTTGTTACGATGATAGTTCTAATCACATTATATGTGTGCCTTACAGCTTGATGCATCACTAATTCTATTATAGTTAAAGAAATTTATTCAGGAAGTGATTCACATTCTTTTATCCATATTGCAGAAGATGCATCGCTTGGCATTCTCCAATCGCCACGTGGCGAGAGGCTTACGCTGCCCACCTTAGGTCCGTCGGGCAAACATGAACGCTTAAACTGCTGCGAAAAGAATCGCCACATGAATTTCGTTAACCATTTCTTGATTGTTTTAGTACTATATTCTTCACCAAACGCTGCCTTTGCCAGCATAAATATCTTTCGTGGCGTGTAGCCATAGCGTAGCATATAATAGAGGAAAAAGTCATGTAGCTCGTATGGGCCCACAAGATCCTCAGTTTTTTGCTGTATATTCCCCTCTTTATCAGCAGGAGTAAGTTCGGGGCTAATAGGTGTATGAAGCACATCAAGTAAGGTCTCGTGAATGAGCACACCTTGTGGGTTGGAGGAGTTCACCGACGAGGCAAACCACATCACTAAATGCTTTGCTAATGTTTTTGGAATACTTGCATTCACATTATACATCGACATATGGTCGCCATTATATGTGGCCCAACCTAACGCAAGCTCGGAAAGGTCACCCGTACCAAGCACCAATGCGTTGTACTTATTAGACAAATCCATCAATATTTGCGTTCTTTCACGTGCCTGGCTGTTTTCATAAGTCACATCATGCACGTTTTTGTCGTGGTCGATATCCTTAAAATGCTGTTCAACGGCATCAGCAATTGGTATCTCTTTCACTGTCACGCCCAAAGCGTTCATCATAGAAAGTGCATTGTGGTAAGTTCGTCCTGTGGTGCCAAACCCTGGCATAGTCACGCCAAATATGTTCTTACGGTCATAGCCGAGCCTGTCGAAGGCTTTGATGGCCACAAGAAGGGCCAAAGTGGAATCAAGGCCTCCTGATATACCCACCACAATATGGTTGATATGAGTGAATTCCAAACGGCGCATCAATCCCTCGGTTTGGATATTGATGATTTCCTCACAGCGCGAGTTGCGGCGGTCTTCATCAAAAGGAACAAACGGTAGCTGTCGCACAGTTCTTGAGATAGGTGTCATATCGTAATTGAGCGTTTGTGGCCAGTCAAAAGCGACAAGGCGCATTGCCCGATTAAATTGCAGCATATTATCGTTGTAGCTGCCATTTATGCGACGCTCATTATTTAATGCTTCTATATCCACATCGGCATAAGTGATTTGTGGCTGAAGATCAAATCGTTTACTTTCTTTTAAAATTGTGCCATTCTCCGCAATGATGGCATTACCTGCAAAAACCAAATCAGTTGTGGATTCGCCATAACCTGCCGATGAATAAATATATGCAGTAGTGCAACTGTCGGATTGGTGTTTTATTAAATTTCTTAAATATTGATTTTTTCCAATCAGTTCATTTGAAGCAGAGAGATTTACAATTACATTTGCTCCATTAATAGCATAAATGGAACTTGGCGGTATTGGTACCCACAAGTCCTCACACAAGTCCACTCCTATTTTCACCTTGCCGGCATTAAAGATAATGTCGGCGCCAAAGGGTACCACTTCGTCGTTGATTGTGATTTGAGTTTCTGTTTTGGTGACATTATAACTGGTAAACCAACGCTTCTCGTAAAATTCTTTATAGTTTGGCAAATATGTTTTTGGCACCACACCAAGTATTTTTCCACTCTGGATACACACCGCACAGTTATAAAGATGCCCATCACACCGAAGTGGAGCACCTACAAACACAACTATGGTGCTTTTTTGTGTGTAGTTCTTTATCTTCTCCAAGGCCTCTTCCGCGGAGTCGAGCAGTTGTTCGTTGCCAAACAAGTCTGCACAGGTGTAGGCAGTTACACACAGTTCAGGGAAAACGATGATTTGTGCTTTGCAGCAGATTGCCTGCTCTAAGCTGCTTAATATGCTGTTCACATTAAAGTCAACATCAGCCACGTTCACCGCTGGAACTGCTGAAGCCACTCTAATGTATCCATAATCAGTCTTGTTTTGAATATACATATTTAACCAAATTATTAACTTGCAAATTTATTAAAAATCGGCTATATAATCAGAAGATACTCCGCAAAATTTTAGCAATGGCAACCTTCAATGTTGAAGCCTCGGAGAAAATCGGCTGTTGGCATTCTCCGTTTCCCAGCTATTTGGAGTGAAAGAATTTCAATTTTAGCATCGGCACACGCTACCCATAGGCGTTTCCCGTCACTTTCGATTGAGCCAGGTGTAACATTTGTGGAGAATTTGATTGGCTCGCCAGTAGCAAACACCTTCAAAGCATGTGACTCGCCTTTTTCGTCAATGAGTTCTGTCCAAGCTGCTGGGTATGGCGAAAGTCCCCTCACGTGGTTATAAACCTTTTCCGCTGCCCAATTCCAATTGATTTTACATGTGTCTTTGAATATTTTTGGGGCTGGCGTTGGCTGTTCGCCTGATGTTAGCAATTCATCTTGTGGAATGGGCTTTACGGTGCCAGCAATAATGGCATCTACGGTTTCGATCACCATGTCAGCACCAAGCATCATCAACCTGTCATACACGTCACCCACATTGTCTTTTCTGCCGATGGGAAGCGATTTTTGTTGTATCACATCACCTGTATCAATCTCATGTTTCAGAAAGAATGTTGTTACGCCGGTCTCGGTGTTGCCATTCATCACAGCCCAGTTAATTGGCGCTGCGCCACGGTATTTAGGCAATAGCGAGGCATGCAGGTTGAATGTGCCAAGTCGGGGCATACCCCAAACCACCTCTGGCAACATTCTGAATGCTATCACTATGAATAAATCTGCATTCAGTTCGCGCAGCTCATTCACAAACTCCGCATCTTTGAGCTTTACGGGCTGCATCAAATGAAGTCCATTTTCTACGGAATATTTTTTTACATCACTCTGCAGCAAGTGATGGCCTCGTCCTGCTGGCTTATCTGGCATTGTAACCACCCCAACCACATTGTAGCCACCTTCCACAAGGCGTTTTAGGCTCTCTACCGCAAATTCGGGTGTGCCGAAAAACACTATCTTTAAATCTTTCTTTTCCATCTTTTAAAATTGGTTTCTATCAAAAAAAACTAATCGTAACTATAATGTTTGAGCACCTGGCGATAAGAGTTGAAAATTTTTGATTTTGAAACAAACCCTACATATTTACCATGGTCAACCACCGGCAGATTCCAGGCGCCTGTGTCATCAAACATTTTCATCACTTCGTCCATTGGTGTGCCAAGTTCCACCTTTCCTGGCGGCATCGACATAAATCTGTTTACGTGCATTCGTCGGTAAAGGTCTGGGCGAAACATGATATTACGTATATCATCGAGCAGCACTATACCAAGCAGTTGTCCATTTGCATCTGTCACTGGGAAGAGATTACGTCGGCTCTTGGATATCACATCCACCATCTCTTTCAAGCTCATTTCGGGGTGAACTGGTATGAAGTCTGTTTCAATCACACTGTCCATTTTCAGAAGTGTCAACACCGTTTTATCTTTCTGATGTGTAAGCAAATCGCCCTGCAAGGCAAGTCGCTTTGTATAGATGCTATAATTTGAGAATATTCTCGATGTTCCATAAGATATGGCTGCCACTATCAGCAAGGGCAAAAACAATGCGTAGCCACCTGTCATTTCTGCGGTAAGGAAGATGGCCATGAGCGGGGCATGCATCACGCCGGCCATCACGCCGGCCATACCCACAAGAGCAAAGTTTTTAGTGGAAAGTGGCATTGATAGATCTACAATTCCCATCGAATTGACCACATAGGCGAAAAAGAATCCTGCCATACAGCCCACATAGAGCGATGGGGCAAACGTACCACCCACGCCGCCGCCGCCATTGGTGGCGCTGGTGGCAAACACTTTCATGAAGCGTAATGCTCCCACCATAAATATGGTGGCGCTCACACTATTGCGCATATCATAGAAAAGGCTATTGTTGAATATCTTATCCACATGACCATTGAGTAGAAAGTTAATCGATTCATAGCCTTCGCCAAATAGTGGTGGGAACAAGAAAATCAACACGCTTAGCAGTATAGAGCCTAACAGGAAGCGATGGCGAGGACGTGATATGCGGCTAAACATTCGTTCCATCACTTCTATCATTTTGGTGAAATAAACCGATACCAGGCCACAAAATATACCAAGAAGAATCACGTAAGGAATCCTTGATGTGTAGAACATTTCGCTTTGGGTAAAGAAGAATTCCACATTGTAGCCTGTGAAGATGTAGGCTACGGTTGCGCCTGCCACTGAGGCCATAATCAAGGGCATGACTGATCCTGCCGTTAAATCGAGCATCAGCACTTCCACCGTGAATAGCACGCCTGCTATGGGCGCCTTGAATATACCGGCTATACCGGCGGCGGCTCCACAGCCCACCAGCATCATAAGCATGTGGGGTGAAAGACGAAAGGCTTGACCAAGGTTTGAGCCAATGGCTGCGCCTGTAAACACGATTGGACCTTCCGCGCCCACCGATCCGCCACAGCCGATGGTTACAGATGATGCCGCCAGTGAAGCATACATATTGTAGAATTTCAATCGGCTTTTCTTTTGGGCAATGGCATATAGAACCCTGGTCACACCGTGTGATATGTTGTCGCACACCACATAGCGCACATATATTCCTGTCAAGAATATTCCGATGATAGGAAACACCAGATAGTAATAGTTGGCTTGAGAGGCTTCCGACACACTGTTCACCAAATTAGATATTGTGCCTATCAAGAATTTCAACAGCACTGCGGCCAGACCTGAGGCCACGCCTATTATTATGGCAAGAATCACCACAAAGCTTCGCTCTGATATATGCGCCTCTCTCCATCTGAGCATTCGCATATACCACCCTTCGGCATCTCTGCTCGCCTGTTCCACTATCGTGTTCTCTGTGTATTGTTCCATTATAGTCCTCTTCCCTTAAACACAATCCTTATTGTATAAGCAATAATTTTCAAGTCGTTGATAATCGACATATTATCAAGATATAACAAATCATAGCGCAAGCGTTCTATCATTTCGTCCAAGTTTTTCGCATATCCAAATTTAACTTGACCCAGCGAAGTGATGCCAGGCCTCACTTTATGAATGAGTGAATAGGCTGGCTCACGCTCCAATATTTGTTTGGCATAGTACATTCGCTCTGGTCGAGGCCCTACCAAGGCCATGTCGCCCTTCAGCACGTTCCAGAACTGTGGCAGTTCGTCGATACGGTATTTTCGCATGATACGGCCTAATTTGGTCACGCGTGGATCATTGTCGCTCGAGAGTTGTGGCTTTCCCATTTTTTCCGCGCCTTCCACCATCGTGCGGAATTTGATAATGATAAACGGTTTGTTGTGAATGCCAAGCCGCTCCTGCTTGAAAAGCACGCTGCCTTTTGAATCACATTTTATTAGCACTGCCACCATGGCGTAAACTGGCAAGAGGATCAGCAACGCTATGGCTGAGCACACCACGTCGAGCATACGTTTGATGTTTTTAGTGCTTTCATCTATATTACCGTTTGAAATATCTACTAAAGGATCGCCAGAGAAGTCATCAATCCGTGTGCGTGAAAGCATATTGAATCTTTCGGGTGTCACCTTGATGGGTAAATCGCAAGCAAACAGGCGATTGATGGTGCCTAACACGGCCTTGTTGTCTTTGTTGGTGGGCACAACAATCAGTTCTTTAACCCCTTCTTGTTTGCACACTTGCGTCACATTATCAAGCGAGTAAACAGGTAGGTTGATGTCTTTCACTCTATTCTCTCCTGTCACTTCCACATAGCCTATCACTTTATAGCCGGTTGACTGGCGCATTTTATTGAGCTTTTCCACGAATGTGTAGGCTGCACTTCCAGCTCCTATCACAAGGGTGTTGAAGCTCCAGCGCCGGTTCTTGATGTTTGACGATGTTCGTGCAGTAATGGCCACACGGGCGAGATATGTGAGCGAGAATAGCAGAGCAAACAAGATGAAAATAATTTCATAGTTGAAACTTCGATTGTCGTACATCATATCGTTGATCAGTGCCACAAAAAAGGCAAGCAAGGTGTTGATTAACGATGTTTTTAATGTAATCACAAGCTCACTTAGGCGCGATTTGCGAAACACTTCATTGTAATAGCCCGACAGGTAATACACTCCCATCATCATCAAAGGCAGCACAATCTGACCAATGATAATCATGTCGCTCGTCAGGAATGATTTTATGGTGCTATAGCCTCGCACACCTCCTAACTGAAAGCGAAAACAGTTGTAGGTAAACCACGCCACATTGGCTGTCACAAAATCAGCCAGCACATATTTTTGCCGTTGTAATTTTTCGCTAATCAAAATTAACTCTAAATTTAAATAGCCACTACTTAATTAACGAAGAATTTTAAATGTGCCGTCGCCGCCAAGCATGATAATGTTAGATGCTTCTGCCGGTGTGTGGTCGTCCTGGCGATATTTCACCACATAGTCCACACCTTCCACTATTTCAGCCGAAATGTCGGAGAATGTCTTGGCTGATGGCGCACCACTCACATTGGCACTGGTCGATACGATAGGTTTGCCAAACTTTGCACATAGTTCATGCGAAAATTTCTCGTTCGATATGCGTATGCCAAGGCTGTCGTTGTCGCCAAGTAGATTTGTCGCCACATTAAAAGCGCCCTCATACACTATGGTAAGGGGCTTCACTGCCACATGAATCAGCTCTGCGGCCATCTCTGGAACATCTACAATATAATGGTCAAGGTGTTCTTCGCTGTCAAGAAGCACAATCAATGCTTTGCTGTCGGAGCGTTTTTTAAGTTCATACACTTTCTTCACAGCAGCGGCATTGGTCGCATCGCAGCCAATGCCCCATATCGTGTCGGTAGGATACAGTATCAATCCTCCGCGATTGAGCACCTCAATGCATTTCTGTATATCTTCTTTCATTTATCTATCAACGTAATATCTTTACAAAGAACCTTAAAAACGGGCTCTCCAATCTCTATGAATTAACAAAGTTAATGAAAACGCCCATAATTAAAAAAAAATATCACTTTTTTCATCATCAAATTTTTCTAAAAAAGAATTAATTCTCACTTATGGTAATCCTGTGCATAGAATTAAATAGCTACCTTTGCAAGTAGATATAACACAAACGAAATATAATATATATAATTAAAAATGATGCTTTCTAAGTTAAAAGGTTGTGCGGTAATCTTTCTGATGGGTGCCGCTTCTTTATTCGCAGCTCAGGGTAAAGTGATTTATACCGGTGAGCTTGCCAAGCACGTGAAAGGCTTCAACGGCGCTACACCGCTCCAAATCACTGTGGAAAATGGAAAAATCACAAAGATTGTGGCAGAGGCAAACAATGAGTCTCCAAGGTATTTCAAAATGGCGCAAAAGAAAATTTTTCCTCAGTTCATCGGAAAGACTGTTGACGAAGCGCTCAAACTTCAGCCCGATGGAGCAAGTGGAGCCACCTACTCTTCTAAAGCCATTACTGAAAACATCAAAATAGGATTGAACCACTACAAGAAATCCTCAAAACAAGCGCCAGCAAAGGCAAAAAAAGCTACAGCGAAAAAAAGAAAATAAGCCGTGAAGTAAAGTTTCCACCGAAAAAACAGGATTACAATTCTGTGTACAGACGAACAGCTCGTTCGACTGCCCCCACCAAGCACATCATAAAAAAAAACAAAAAAAACATTGGGCGATGCGCTATCTCATGTGCACCGCTCAATGCGTTTACTTTGTAGCAGCTCATGCTGTGAGCCGTTCAGGTTTAATTTACTGCCACTTTATAGGTTTGGCCTGTCACACGCACCACGTAGAAGCCTGCCGATGGCACGGTCACGGATTTGTCTGTTCCACGGTAAACGAGCACGCCATTCATGCCATACACTTCCACCACGGCATCATCGGCAGCACCGCTAATAGTGATGGCACCATCTGCAGCCGCCACCTTCACCACATCAGCCTTGGCGTCAGTAATCCCTGAAGAAACAATATTAAGGAAGTACCACCAGGGATTAGTAATCTTATAACGCTCAAGCGATTCATTCGGAACCGCCAATTCGCAGTTTTTGTAACATTCCTCAGAAAAAACTTCATTTCCACATTGAGGTGGTATTACAGCATTCACTTTAACCAATTTCAAGCCTGTACAGCCATAAAACGCCCTATACCCGATGCTGGTCACGCCATCTGAGATGGTCACGCTCGTCAGGCCGGTGCAGCCTCTAAACGCACCACCCCCGATGCTGGTCACGCTGTTTGGAATGGCCACGCTCGTCAAGCCTGTGCAGCCTGCAAACGCTCTCGAACCGATGCTGGTCACGCTGCCTGGAATGGTCACACTCGTCAAGCCAGTGCAGCCATAAAACGCACTCTCCCCGATGCTGGTCACGCTGTTTGGAATAGTCACGTTCGTCAAGCCTTTGCAGCCATCAAACGCACTCTCCTCGATGCTGGTCACGCTGCTTGGAATGGTCACGCTCGTCAAACCACTGCAGCCACGAAACGCATAAACCCCGATGCTCGTCACGCTGCTTGGAATTATTGTGCTTTTGCAGCCATATAGTAAAGTGTTTGTACCAGTTTCGATTATAGCGTTACAATCGTCGCGAGAATCGTACGTTTTATTACTTTTATCCACTCGCAGCGTACACAAACTTTCACAGCCATAAAACACTTGATTCCCGATGCTGGTCACGCTGCCTGGAATGGTCACGCTCGTCAAACCAGTGCAGCCACGAAACGCATGCTTCCTGATGCTGGTCACGCTGCTTGGAATTATTGTGTTTTTGCAGCCATTTATTAAAGTGTTCGTTGCAGTTTCAATGATAGCATTACAATCGTTGCGAGAATCATACGTTTTAGATGAATTATCTACTCGCAGCGAAATGAGACTTTCACAAAAGGAAAACGCATTCCACCCGATACTGGTCACGCTGCCTGGAATGGTCACGCTCGTCAAGCCGCTGCAGCCATAAAACGCACTCTCCCCGATGCTGGTCACGCTGCCCGGAATAGTCACGCTCGTCAAGCCGGTGCAGCCACGAAACGCATAATCCCCGATGCTGGTCACGCTGCCCGGAATAGTCACGCTCGTCAAGCCGGTGCAGCCTTCAAACGCACTCTTCTCGATGCTGGTCACGCTGCCCGGAATAGTCACGCTCGTCAAGCCGGTGCAATCTGCAAACGCTCTCGAACCGATGCTGGTCACGCTGCCTGGAATGGTCACACTCGTCAAACCTCTGCAGCCATCAAACGCATTCTCCCCGATGCTGGTCACACTGAATGGAATGGTCACACTCGTCAAGCCGCTGCAGCCATCAAACGCATAAGAGCCTATTGACGTTACTCCGTAATTGATGACAACCTTTGAAAATTCATCTTTATTTTTATTCCAAGGAGCATCAAAATAGTAATAGGCGGAGGAATAGTCGGGCATATCTCCTTCTCCTGATATATATAGTACGCTATTCTTTATTTCCCAATCAATTGATCCTGCCCATAGGCTGGAGCAAGACAGCAGAAGCACCGACATCAGCACAGTAATCTTTTGAATCACTCGTTTCATAATCAATACGTTTTATTTTTATTTTTTAATTTATAGGTTTAAATCTGAATAATCATTTTCCAAACCCTTATATTCAGCATACTTTATCACCTTTTTATGCCAACAAAAAGCGAAGGTGAATATAACGCACGCAAAAAATAGAGATTGGCCTAATGATAAAGATAAGGGGAATAGGATATCAAAACTATAGAGTTTACAACATGTAGTCACAACTATCATAACGCCCAAGAAAGCAGCCACTCTCATCATAAAGTTAAACACGCCTTGCACAAAATTACATTCATATTTCCCGAACGGCGTGTAGCCTTTTGGGAAAATACCCATAATTTTATGGTCCGAGGTCGAACCGCCTTTCTGTTCTCTGAAATACTTGCACCTGATGGCATAGATGATAAACTGCTCCTTGCGCTGGTAGGCACCTCTGTCAAGGCAAAATAGATACAAAATAGCAAGCACTATGATTGCCGCATCGGCAGTCAGCAGGAAAGCGTCAATTGTGTAGGTATCACCGTGAGCCAAAATGGAGAAAGTGGTGGTATTCTCACTTGCGTGCAGAAACACGTAGCCATACGCATACAGCACAGCCAGCACACTGCCAATAAAGGTCAAGGTGCTGGTCACGTAGGCATTGTTGTTGGCGGCATATTGATCATGAAGCTGAAGCTCCATTTCCTGCTGCATCCTCATGCCGCTTCGCGCATCATTGCACATTTCCTCGTGGTGTTTGTTTTCTCCGCCGGTGTCACCATCACCGACTCTAACCCGTTTATAGAAAAACGACAGAATCATATTCTTAAATTGAATAGCCATGTCTTAAAATTTATAGTTTATGTTTAAGAAATTAATTAGCACATAGGAGTTGCACAAGTATTCCTCAAAAAATATCAAAGAAATCAGCCGAGCAGAAAACACTGCATTTCAGAAAAAAGATAGCGAGCTATCTGCTGAAAAATTCACAGAAAAATCATGCCGAAAAGAGCCAATGATGAACTTTTGAGAATCACTAAATCAACCTCAAATGATTTTATATGCAAAATTAATAGAAAGTAGATGTAATTTACCCCCCCAGTTAAATTATGTTAATTTTTAATTTTGTGTATTTTCATACACCACAAACCGCATATTTATCCACCCTCACCCATCGCCCACACCCAACCAAATCAACGCCCAGCATAACACACACAAATCCCCCAGGAATAAAATCACGCATTAGTAAATCGCATCCCATCATTCCACCCTCCCACGGATCCCACAAAAAAAGTTTGGTTTAGTGAATCCCATCGCTTCACCCTCCCGTAGGGACGTGGCATGCCACGTCCCTACGGGCGAATGGTAATTTCAAACATACCAAAAAGAGTAACAAGGTAATCAGTCAAAAGGTACTGAACAGGCTGCGAGCATCGGAGATGCTATTTTGTGGTTAGCACCATGCAAGCGCAGCGCAGCTTAGTGAATTCCATAGGTAAAAGGGAACAAGAGCCTTGGAGAGGGTCGGTTGTGATTGCACGATGCAGAGATGCGGTAATACCATCTACGTTTAACAATTGAGACGCTTACACCACAATCGACCCTCTCCGAGGCTCTTGTCCGCTGATATCGCCTACACCAAGCTGCGCTGC
>JBNMJK010000031.1:0-29551 GCA_050873765.1 Sodaliphilus sp. | reverse complement strand
TCTTCGCCAAAAATGACAAAAAATAGATTTTGATAAAAGCATAACTATTTGACATACAGAAATAAAAAAATACCCGATTCGCAATGAATCGGGTAAGGGGCAATATATCATTTCTTCTACTTTAAATGAAAGAGCCGTGCACAAGCACAAACATAAGAAAAAGCCGAAGCGCTTTAAAGGCTGTAGGCATATTTTTATAAACAACTTAAAATTATGGACTTTATATATTCTATTATTTGCAAAATTCCGTGTGTAAAAGATTTCATCGAGGTTAAGAAAGGCCGCTTGTCGTGGCTGGTTGACTTGATTGAAATCATCATAGTGATCCTGTATCTTTGGATTGGTCTAAGAGGCATATTTCACGGGGCAATGAATTTCGACTTTGCCGCCATGTTCAAAAGCGTAAAGGTGGCTATATGGTTCCTTGTGGCTGCAATTGCCGCCAACACTGTGCTCAGCCTCCATCCTTTGTTCACTTCTAAGGGCAACCGCACATTGGCTATTTGGAATGTGATTTGGATTGTATTCACGATTGTTGAACTGTTCCGCTAAACAAATATCACGTATGAAGTTGAAAATCAACCGACGATTGATTGTGGCTATTGCTGGAGTCATCACCGTGTTCAGCTCAATGGCACAAGGGCTTTCTGGTGCCACACTGCTGGATATCATGTATAAGTATTCCGTTGAGGACATCGATAAATGTGCAAAGGCTAAAGGGTTTGAGCTTCTGGATTTCACCGATGAAACCGATGCGTTTTATAACTTGGTATGGGGCATCAATGTGGGATATTACAGAAATGGCAGATTTCTTGCCAAAAACCAGTTAAAGCCCATGTATATGCTTATAGTGGAATTCTCCGAATCGTATGGTAATACTCCTGTTTGCCCACCTACAAGGCTGAAATACCGCCCGTCGAGCTTGACAAATATGAGAGCCGTGCTTAAATACTTCAGGAAACAGGGCTACAAAAACATAGGCTACGACTACGTAGGAGCGCACGTTTATCATAAAGCTGGTGCAAAATTCAATATGCACTACCACGAAAGTGGCCGCACTATATACTTGATACCAGCAGCCGATGAAATGTAGATAATGATCTGACCAACTAAAATTCTACGCCAGTTCGTTAATTAATATCATTCTTAGCAGCAAATAAAAAAGGCGCTATCAATTTTTACAGCAGGCCCTGCCGCAATCTTTCTGAAAGCGGCAGGGCTTTTTTGGTTACAAAAAACCTCCATGCGTTCGCTTTAAAATATGGGTAATTGCGATTTCTATGAAAAAACTTCTTTGGATTCATTTAAAACCAGTAAATTTGTAAGCAACTAATTGGCAAATGCAATATCAACCATACACTTTATTTTATATATTATATGAGAAAAAAGCTCCTTTCCATCACGATGTGCCTATGCGCCTTCATTTGCTCATGGGCTGCCGACTTTGACCTCTCGCTCAACGCGAGCACAGCCAACCAGGCCACCATCGACTATGATGCCTCATCGGGTATCTACACAATCCACACCACAGGTGAAGATCCGTTTGTAAGCATCAATGCGCTGGCAAGTGCATTGCCGGCTGAGCAGTGCGTGCTCACGTTCGACTACCAGTGCTCGCCCGAAACCACCGGCGGTCTGCAAATATTCTTCGGTCCCAACTTCAGCGAGGCCCGTTCCATTCATGCCGACAACCTCGCCAACACAAGCCAGTGGACCACTTTCAGCAAGGAGATGAAGAATGCCATCTCCAACTTCGGCTGGGGGGCCGCGAAAAGTGTGATGCGCATCGACTGGGGCAGCCGCCGCGATGTCACCATCAAGGTGCGAAACCTCCGGTTCAGGGAAATGAATGACGAGGAAAAGGCCAACTACGACATCACCGGCAACAAGGAGGAGATGCTGAAGCTGAAGGCCGCCCGTCTGCAACGCTACCTCTACACCAACGCATACGCCTCGGCAGTGAGCCATGTGGCTGTAACGGCCGACAAGGTGACTATCACTGGCAAATGCGTGGGCACAGGCGATTTTGCCTTGGTTGAGGTCACGCCCTATACCGATGTCACCGAGTGCAAGAAGTTCACCCACCGCACCAGCGTGAAAGAGGGCAACTTTTCTGTAACGCTCGACCGCTTCGCGCAATACGATGGCTTCACCTACGACCGCCTGCTCTCAAAGTGGGCCGTGGCAGGCAATCTTGGCGAAACCGACACCCTGCTGAGCTATGCACGCTATGCCGATGAGGTGACGCCGCTCTCGTCTCCCGCAAAGCTCATTCCTGCCAACAAGAAAGGCGTGGGCGCCGGCATCACCGACGACTATATGCAAGACCTCGTGGACCTGAACGCAAAAAACATCACCTGCAACCTGGTGATCACCCAATTCATTGCGCAAAACCCCATCTGGGCCAACAGTATTCCCTACACCTATGGCGGCAAGCAATACTACATCAATGGCGATGAAATGAATGCCTGGGACCGCCGTTTCTCCTTCTATGAGCAGCACGGCATTGCCGTAAGCGCCATTATCCTCGTTCCGCTGTGGGCTTCCGATGGAAGTATGGCATCGGTGTTTATCCACCCCGACAACAATGGCGGCAACTACAGTATGCCTAACATGACCAACATGGAGAGCGTGAATGCCTACGCTGCCATTCTCAATTACTTGGCAAGCCGATACAACGGCAGCGGTCATGGGCGCATTGAGCACTGGATTATGCACAACGAGGTGGACATGGCCTCCACCTGGACAAATATGGGTAATCCACCAGAAATGGTGTATATCGATGAATACATCAAGTCGATGCGCCTTTGCTACAACATCATTCGCCAATACGACCAGAATGCTTCCGTGCTTGGCTCCTACACCCACAATTGGACCTATGGCGCCGATGGCTGGACTCCTAAAAATATGCTCACACAAAATGTGCGCTACAGCGAGGTGGAAGGCGACTTCTGGTGGGGCGTGGCTTATCACCCCTACCCTCAGAATCTCACCAAACCCGATTTCTGGAAAAATGATTTGCAGTCAACCCACAATCCTAACACCAAATACGTCACTTTCAAGAATCTTGAAGTGATCAACGAATGGATTCTCGCCGATGAGAACAGGTATGACCACCATGTGAAGCGTAACCTTTTCCTCTCAGAAAACGGCACCAACTCCCCCTCTTACAGCGCCACCGACCTCGCGCACCAGGCCGCCGGCGGCTGCTGGGCATGGAAAAAGACCAACGCTCTTGAGGGCATCGACGCTTTCATGTGGCACAACTGGATGGACGACCGCTCGGAAGACGGTCTGCGCATTGGTCTGCACTATTATCGCGACGACGAGAACAACCCTGCTGGCAGAAAGCCTATCTGGTATGTATGGGAAGCTGCTGGCTCCGAGCGCGAAGACGAGGTGATGGACCAGTATAAAGACATTTTAGGCATTACCGACTGGCGCGACATTTTCATGCTGGCTGAAGGCGAGGGGCGCTCTTTCTCGTCAAATAAGGTTTACATCATTGAAGCGGAAGACTACGATGAAGGCGGCCTTGGCGTGGCCTACAGTGCACGCCAAGGCACCGAGCCCAGCACCTACCGCCCCGACAGTAAGGAAGTGACATTCAGCCAGGGAAGCAGTTACAGCGGTGGCTGGGGGCTCTCGCAAATGGGTGCCCAGTGGAATGCCTACACGCTTGGGAAATGGGTGAACGAAGACTCGCACACCATCAGCCGTGAAATGGCGCAAGAAAACTGGGGCAGCTGGTTTAACTATTCTTTTGAAGCCGAAACGCCTCTTGAGGTGAACATCTACGTTCATCATGGCGCAGTGTGGAGCGAATGGGGTGTGGCAGCCGGCAAGGGCTATGCTCCAAGCACCAGCACCTATAACATTGCTGGCGAACCCTATCTCAACTGGCCTAAGCAGTATGCCGGAGCCATGGTGCTCTCTATCGACGGCAGCAATGTACCCACCACCCAAGTGGCGCGCCCCGTAGCACCAGAAACGTATCAGGCACGAGGCACTAACTTCAACAAAATTCTGACGAAGCCTGAGAGCTGGGCAAGCACACTCGCTGATGGCGCGCTGCAAACCGACACGCTCTGGCTTTGGCCAGTGGCAGGCGGCAACAACACCGGCAGTGCCTACTACAATGCGGAGCCCGACTACAAAAACGTGCACATCGGCAAGGGCAAGCACGTGATCCGTGTCAGCTCGCTCTGCGGCCCTTGGAATTTCGACTGTCTGAAAATTGAGTGCTATGAGCCTTCTGGCATCAACACTGTGCCTGCCCCCACCTCTGGCGCTATGAATTTGACGCAGGCTGGCAGCACGCTCACCATTAAAAGCGAAGAGCCAGTAGCCGTTTATGGCATAGATGGCCGATGCCACGCCACCCTTTCCCCCGGCACGAGCAGCATTGCGCTCCCTGGTGGCATCTACATTCTCCGCTCGCCATCACAAGTGCGCAAGATAGCCGTACGCCCATAGCGCGCATAGGGCACAAAGCCCAAAGTGGGCGAGACAAGGTGTGACCCCATCACAAAGCAAACACCTTGCCTCGCCCACTCATTTTTGTACCCTCTTTCATATCCTCTCCAAACCCAACAGGCATTTAATGTAAAAAAGACTAATATTTCAGACTTTTTCACATCGGTAATCCATATTCTTCTGCATAATTTTGCATCGAATAAGTTTCACAGTGTTCACTTTAAGCAAAAAGTAAGCACTACCAAACCAATATCATAATTATGAAGAAAAATAGAACACTTAAGACAGATAGAAAAAGGAATATAGCGATTATACTGATGCTAATTATTTTCGACAAATTATATGCTATGGCACAGGCCGACAGCCTTCTGATTAACAAGAAACAGCTAAAAGAGGAAATTGCCATCACAGAGCACGACCTTCTCCATTCCTACGCTCCCGACACCTTACAAATCCACATGCCTGACTCTGTCACCTGTGTTGGGCTCCCCGACCAAGACCACTTCATAAGCATCTACCACAAGCCATATTCCGTAACCGCAAAGGCTTACGACTGGCATCGGTTATGGATCAACACCGCCGCTTTAAGCAGTGCCTTTGTGGGCACTCTGCTGGTGCTTGAATGTCTGCCCGAAGATGCCACGTCTTGGAACAGGGCAGAATTGCAAGACGTGCCTTTATTTAAGCGCTGGCGCAACCATGTGCTGAAAAAAGGACCAGAATGGGACCACGACAAATTCTACTTCAACTACATTCTCCACCCCTACGCAGGCGCGGTCTATTACATGTCGGCTCGAAGTTGCGGATTCAATGCGTGGCAGTCGCTTCTCTACTGCTCTCTGATTTCAAATGTAGGCTGGGAATTTGGCATCGAGGCTTTTATGGAGCGGCCTTCGTATCAGGATATGCTCATCACCCCATTAGTGGGCAGCCTCATTGGCGAGGGATTCTACAAAGCAAAGCGCCACATCGTGAACAACGGCTATCGTCTGCTCGGTTCATCGGTGCTGGGCAACGTCACCGCATTTCTCATCGACCCTGTGAATGAGGTGATGGGGCTATTCACGGGCAACCCTGCACGAAAAAAGCCACAGCGCAAAGCTGCCTCAGCCTCAGTGTCATCTTCATTTATTGTGCCCAACCACAACACTTGCCGCCTCGGCTTCTCGCTCTGCGCCACATTCTAATTCCTCGCACACGGTCATGGCAAAAGCCAGCCTATTTGAGAATTTCAACAACTGGACTTGATAAAAGCGAGTGTTTTATTTCAAATTGCGGCATTTGAGCCATGCCATTTTAATGGTTATGTGGCGGAAATGTAGTAATTTTGTGGGTTAATTCAAATGTGTAGGAAAGATGGAATTTAAGCTTCACTCTGATTACGCCCCTACTGGCGACCAGCCACAAGCCATCGATGAACTGTCGAATGGCGTGACGGAAGGTGTGCCCTATCAAACCCTTTTAGGTGTGACAGGCTCCGGCAAGACCTTCACCATGGCGAATATCATTCAGCGCACCGGTAGGCCCACGCTCATACTCTCGCACAACAAAACGTTGGCGGCACAGCTCTACAGCGAGTTCAAGAGTTTTTTCCCGGAGAACTCGGTGCACTACTTCGTGTCGTACTACGACTACTATCAGCCTGAGGCGTATATTCCATCGTCGGACAAATACATCGAGAAAGACCTCCAAATCAATGAGGAAATCGACCGTCTGCGCCTCAGCACAGTCACGGCGCTGCTGTCGGGCCGGCGCGACATCATCGTGGTGGCCACGGTGAGCTGCATCTATGGCATGGGCAACCCCGAAAACATCAAGAGCAACGCCATCGACATTGAGGTGGGGCAGAACATCGGGCGCGACGAGTTTCTCCGCAAACTCGTGGACGCGCTCTACTCCCGCAACGAGATGGAGCCTCAAATGGGCAACTTCCGGGTGAAAGGCGACACGGTGGACGTGTTTCTCGCTGGCGAGGAAATCATTCTCCGCGTGATTTTCTGGGGAAATGAAATTGAAAGTATCGACGAGCTTGACAAAACCACACAGCTGCCCACGGGGCGCACGATGGACAAGTTCAAGATTTTCCCGGCGAATGTGTTCGTGGCCGACAAGTCGCACCTTGGCGAGGTGCTGGGACAAATCCACATCGACTTGGGCAACCAGGTGGACGCATTCTATCGCGAAAACCGCCCAGTGGAAGCCAAGCGGCTGAAGGAGCGTGTGGAATACGACCTTGAGATGATTCGTGAAGTGGGCTACTGCTCTGGCATAGAAAACTATTCGCGCTATTTCGACGGTCGTCAGCCCGGGCAGCGTCCTTTCTGCCTGCTCGACTGTATGCCACACGACTTCCTCACCATCATCGACGAGAGCCATGTGACGGTGCCACAAATCAGGGCTATGTATGGAGGCGACCAGAGCCGCAAAATCAACCTTGTGAACTATGGATTCCGCCTGGAGGCCGCTGTTGATAACCGTCCGCTCCGATTTGAAGAGTTTGAGGCCCTCACCGGGCAAACGATATATGTGAGCGCCACCCCCGCCGACTACGAGCTTCGGCAGAGCGAGGGCGTGGTCACCGAGCAAATTATCCGCCCCACGGGACTGCTCGACCCGAAGATTTCCGTGCGCCCCTCGCGTGGACAAATCGACGACCTGCTTGAAGAAGTGCAGTTGCGCATCGAGCGGCATGAGCGCACACTGGTCACCACGCTCACCAAGCGTATGGCAGAGGAACTCAGCGCCTATATGGGGCGCATTGGCATTCGTTGCGCCTATATGCACAGTGATGTGGAAACGATGGACCGCATTCAAATTCTCGACGACCTGCGAGCCGGTGCCCTTGATGTGCTGATAGGCGTGAACTTGCTGCGTGAAGGTCTCGACTTGCCAGAAGTGTCGCTCGTGGCCATCATCGATGCCGACAAGGAGGGCTTCTTGCGCAGTCACCGCTCGCTCACACAGACGGCCGGACGCGCGGCGCGTAATCTCAATGGCGAAGTGATCATGTATGCCGACACCATCACCGCCTCCATGCAGAAGACTATCGATGAAACCGAGCGCCGCCGCTCGCTCCAGCTGAAATACAACGAGGAGCACGGCATCACGCCACAAGCCATCGTCAAGGCGCGCAACGCCATTATCGGCGTGGACACGGAAATGCAACCCAGCGAGGCTGTGGCCAAGCACGCGCGCAAATACGAGAACAATGTAGAGGACTACACCCCACTGCAAAAGCAAGCCGCGGCAGAGTTCCGCCCAGCAAGTGGCCTGGCTGCCGACCCTGTGGTGCAATATATGGCTAAGCACGACATTGAAAAGACCATTGAGCGCCTGAACGCTGAAATGGTGAAGGCTGCCAAGGAAATGCGGTTCCTCGACGCTGCACAATACCGCGATGAAATTATCAAACTGAAAGAACAACAAGAGCAGAAACAATAAAAAATATGAATCGTCACCCCGAAAGCGAGCACAGTCATCGCATCAACAAACAATGGCTTCCCACCACCAAAAAAGAAATAGACCATTTGGGCTGGGACCACATTGATGTGATTCTGTTCAGCGGCGATGCCTATATCGACCATCCGTCGATGGGCGCTGCCGTGATTGGACGTGTGCTTGAAGCGCATGGCTTCAATGTGGCTATTGTGCCCCAGCCCAACTGGCGCGACGACCTGCGCGACTTCAAGAAGCTGGGCAGGCCACGCCTGTTTTTTGGGGTGAGCGCGGGTGCCATGGACTCAATGGTGAACCACTACACCGCCAACCGCCGCCGCCGTAGCGATGATGCCTACACCCCCGGTGGACGGGCTGGCCAGCGCCCCGACTACCCCACTGTGGTGTACAGCGAGATTCTGAAACGCCTGTGGCCCGATGTGCCTGTGGTGGCTGGCGGCATTGAGGCCTCACTCCGCCGCCTTGCCCACTACGACTACTGGAAAGACCGCCTTGTGCCGTCGATTCTGGCCGACAGCCCTGCCGACATCTTGGTGTATGGCATGGGTGAGAAACCTATTCTGCAAATAGCCGAAGCGCTCAACGACAGTATGCCTATCGAGGCTCTGCTCGATATTCCTCAAACGGTAGTGCGCCGTCCGCTCGATGAAATTCCCACTGCTGGACCCGATGTGGTGCTCCACTCCTTCGATGAATGTGTGCACAATAAGAAAAAGCAAGCCGAGAATTTTCGGAATATCGAAATAGAGTCGAACCTGTGGAACGGGCACACGCTATGGCAAGCCACTGGTGATGTGGCCATCAAGGTGAACCGCACCAATCCACCCATGACCACTGCCGAAATTGATGCCACGTTCGACCTCCCCTACACTCGTCTGCCCCACCCTCGCTATGCAGGTAAGCGGATTCCCGCCTATGAGATGATTCGCCACTCGGTGAACATGCACCGCGGCTGCTTCGGCGGCTGCGCATTCTGCACCATCAGTGCGCATCAGGGCAAGTTTATTGCCTCTCGCAGCAAGGAAAGCATTATGCGAGAGGTGAAGCAGGTGGTGGCTATGGACGATTTCAAAGGCTATATCAGCGATTTAGGAGGACCAAGCGCCAATATGTATGGCCTTCACGGCAAAGACCTTGACCGGTGCAAGCGCTGCGCACGCCCTTCGTGTCTTCACCCCAAGCCTTGCAGCAACCTGAACACCGACCACAGTGCCTTGCTCGACATCTACCACACCGTAGATGCGCTTCCGCAAGTGAAGAAGTCGTTTATCGGCAGTGGCGTGCGCTACGACCTCTCGATGCACAAGACTGGCGATGAGAAAGTGGATAAAGTGAACAGGCAATTCAATGAGGAACTGATCCGGTTTCATGTGTCGGGTCGCCTGAAAGTGGCACCTGAAAACACCAGCGACACCGTGCTCAACTTGATGCGGAAGCCCTCGTTCAGCCTGTTCTACAAGTTCAAGGCCATTTTCGACCATATCAACGAGAAATACGGTCTGAAGCAACAAATCATTCCCTATTTCATATCGTCGCACCCCGGCTGCACCGAGGAAGACATGGCAGAGTTGGCAGCCATCACCAAGGAACTTGATTTTCATCTTGAGCAGGTTCAGGACTTCACCCCCACGCCTATGACGGTGAGCACCGAAACGTTCTACACCGGTTTTCACCCCTACACGCTTCTGCCTGTGCCATGCGCCAAGACGAAAGAGGAGAAACTCGCCCAGCGCAAATACTTCTTCTGGTATGAGAAAGCCAACAAGCCCGACATCATGGCATCGCTGCGGCGTATGCACCGGCCCGACCTTTTGGCGCGCCTTTATCCGGGAAGCTCACCTGCAGCCCATTCCAATGCCCAAAAATGGGAATCGGCGTCGGGCAAGCCTGGCAAGGGAAGAAAGGGCAGCTACCACCCACACAAAGGTCCATCGGGCAGCTTTGAGCCAGCACGCCCACATACCCACCCTCGCAAAAAGCGACGGTAAAACATTCGTGCACTGGCTCGCCAAATGCACTATTCGCATCATTTTCTGAATCAACAACGAACACCATACTCCTTATTTTTATGATGACTATATCAATTTTCACGATCACTTCCGCGCTTCACGACGAAGCCACAATCAAGGAGGCCACCAATCAGTTTTTAGGCACCCTCGACTTTAAATACAATTTCAACGGCAACGATTTCACCACCTATGGTGATGCCGACCTCAATCTCATATATGTGCGCACAGGCGGCACTGAGGGCGTTTTTAAAAAGCTACAGCCGCAACTTATGGAAAAGTCGTCGCGCCCGTTCTACCTGCTCACATCAGGCAAAAGCAATTCGCTGGCAGCCTCTATGGAAATTCTCTCATACCTCAACCTCAACCATTTGAAGGGTGAAATCATACACGGCGATGCCTCCTATATCAATGCGCGCGTGAAAGAGCTCGCACAAGTGGAGTGCGCGGTGAAGAAGCTGCGCGGTATGCGTCTGGGAGTTATCGGCAAACCCAGCGACTGGCTGATTTCCAGCATAGCGAACCCTGTGGCCATCAAGAGCAAACTCGGCATCGACCTTGTGGATATCTCTATCGATGAGGTGCTTGATGAGTTCAATTCTATTCCAGATGCAGAAAAGTGCAGTGAAGAACTCGCTAATAAAGCACCCACAAAGGCGATTAAAGAGGCTGCAAAGGGTGCTGTGCAGCTTTATCAAGCGCTGAAAAATGTGGTGAGCCGCCATCAGCTGAATGGATTCACTATCCGCTGCTTCGATATGCTGAGTGTGCTTCACAACACCAGTTGCTATGCGCTCGCTCGCCTCAACGCCGAAGGCATTGTGGCAGGGTGTGAAGGCGACATTCCCGCCATGCTAACCATGGCCATCACCCAGGCTGTAACCAGTGTGTCGGGCTTTCAGGCCAACCCCTCACGCATCAATCCCGAAACGGGCGAAATGCTTGTGGCACACTGCACCATTCCGCTGAACATGGTGAGCCGCTACGAGCTCGACACCCACTTTGAAAGTGGCATCGGCATTGGCATTCGTGGCTATATGCCTGAAGGGGAAGTCACTATTTTCAAGGTGAGCGGCGACCTCTCACGCCATTTCACTGCAGAGGCCACACTGGAAAGAAACCAGGCAGAACCCAACCTGTGCCGCACTCAGCAGGTGATTCGCCTCGCCAATCCGGAGCAAGCCTCCTACTTCCTCACCGCCCCCATTGGCAATCACCACATCATTGTACCTGGCCACCACGCCGCCGTATTCAATGCCATACTTGCCACGGCCGATACCGCTAAGTGCTAAGCTGCCCTTGGCGAGCACACGCTCCACACATATCTTTCACAGTTTTTGTCGGAGCAAACTTTTTGCTATCTTTGTAAGTAGAAGATAGAAAATTTTGAATTTCAATTAACAACGATAATAAAAAAACTTCGATTTATGAATTTTGCAAAACCTCTGATTATGGCTTCTTTAATGGCCGTAACGGCCACTGGCGCACACGCTGCCTCAAAATTCACGCCCGAACTGCTCAACTCGCTCGGACGCGTAAGCGATGCGCAAGTGTCGCCCGACGGTAAGAAGGTGCTTTACGGCGTGAGCACGCCCAACATCGAGAACAACAACAGCAATCGCGAGCTGTGGGTGATGGACATCAATGGCAAAAACGCTGTTCAAATCACCAACACCGAGAAAAGCGAAACGAATGCCGTGTGGCTGGCCGATGGCAAAAAGATTGCCTTCGCCTACCCCGATGAGAAGGGCGTGAACCAAATGTGGGTGATGAACGCCGATGGCTCCGACCGCAAGTGTGTGTCGAAAATGGAAAAGGGCATTGAGGGATTCACACTCAGCCCCGATGAGAAAAAGGTGATTCTCATTTCCACTGTGAAGTATGGGCAAACCACACAGGATCGCTATCCCGACCTAAAAAAGACCGATGGCCGCATCATCGACGATTTGATGTATCGCCACTGGAATGAGTGGACCACCGAAATTCCACACCCCTTTGTGTGCAATTTCAACGGCGAGGCTGTGACCAACGCCACCGATGTGCTTGAAGGCACACAGTTTGAGTCGCCAATGCGTCCTTGGGGCGGTGTGGAGCAGTTGGCTTGGCTGCCCGACAGCAAGAGCCTCATCTACGTGTGCCGCAAAAAGACGGGCAAAGACTATGCCGTGTCAACCAACAGCGACCTCTATCAATACGACATTGCCTCTGGCACCACCAAGAATCTGACTGAAGGCATGATGGGCTACGACAACAACCCTATCGTGTCGAAAAGCGGAAAAATAGCATGGCTCTCGATGGAGCACGATGGCTATGAGGCCGACAAGAACCGCATCTTCCTGCTTGATGGCGACAAGAAAATCGACCTTACCGCCAAATGGGACTACAGCGTGGATTTCATCACTTGGTCGCCCGATGAGAAATACATCTATTTCATCTGTCCTTACCAGGGCACTATGCCCATTTTCCGCTTGAATGTAGCAAACCAGAAAGTGGAGCAGGTGGCTGGCGGACAGTATGACTACGACGGACTACAGTTTGCCGGCAAAGACCTTCTCGTCACTTGCCGCCACTCATTCCTTGAGCCTAATGAAGTGTACAGCTTCAAGGTGGGCAAAGAGCCTGTGAAACTGTCGCACGTCACCGACCCCATTATGGGCACATTAGGTGATGTGAAGTGCGAAAAGGTGATGATTCCTACCACCGACGGCAAGATGATGACCACATGGGTGCTGCTGCCACCTAACTTCGACCCTGCCAAGAAATACCCATCACTCCTCTTCTGTGAGGGCGGTCCACAGTCGCCAGTGAGTCAATTCTGGAGCTATCGCTGGAACCTGCGCATCATGGCCGAGAACGGCTATGTGGTGATTGCCCCTAACCGCCGTGGCTTACCAGGATTCGGCACCGAGTGGAACGCAGAAATCTCGGGCGACTACGCCGGCCAGTGCATGAAAGACTACCTCAGCGCTGCCGACTACATGAAGGAGCAGCCCTACATCGACGGCGACCACATGGGTGCCGTGGGCGCAAGTTTTGGTGGATACTCGGTTTACTGGCTCGCTGGCAACCACCACAAGCGCTTTGCTTGCTTCCTGTCACACGCGGGCATCTTCGACCTCCGCGCTCAGTACTGCGAAACGGAGGAAATGTGGTTTGTGAACTGGGATCTGGGCGGTGCGCCTTGGGACAAGGACAATGAGGTGGCTATGAAGAGCTACCGTGAGGCCGACCCTAAAAACTTTGTGCAGAACTGGGACACTCCTATTCTCGTGGTGACGGGTGAAAACGACTTCCGCATCTCCTACAGCCAGACCATGCAGGCGTTCAATGCCGCTAAAATGCGTGGTATTCCTGCACGTATGATACTCTTCCCGAGCGAGTGCCACTGGGTGACTAAGCCACAGAACAGCATTCTTTGGCAGCGCGAATATTTCCGCTGGCTCGACCAATGGCTTAAAAAATAGATTTTCAAGAAATTAGAGATTAGACGTTAGATATTAGCGGTTAGTGGTTAAAGGTTATTGGCCCGATAGGTCCATGACACTTACCACTAACCGCTAATCTTTAACCACAGAACACTTACCTTTTTCATATTACACCTGCATAAAAATTCAAAAAAACAAACCTTCTTGCCGTTTTGCAAAGTTAAAATTCTTATATTTGCAAGTAACAATGTTCGCAAGCATCTTGCACCTTCAAAAACAACTATTTTTATAAATCACAAAAACTAAAAACATTAGCAAAATGAAAAAAGCATTACTCATGATGGCTATGCTGCTCCTGGCAGGGCAAGCGTGGGCGTGGAAACCTAAATTCGTGGGCCACCGGGGTGGCTACAAGGGGGTGATGAACACCGCCGAGGCTTTCCGTAACGGCGCCGACTATTATCACTACGATGGACTGGAATGTGATGTGCGTGTCACCAGCGACGGCCAGTATGTCATTAGTCACGACGAAACCACTAACGCCGTGGGCGGCAAGCTCACCGTGGCATCTTCCACCCTGGAGCAACTCCAGGCGGAAACCTACACCCAAACCCGCGGTGGCGTGACCTATACCGGCAAAATATGCACCATTGCCGAGTATCTCGACATCTGTAAGGAGAAGAACGTGTTTCCTGTGATTGAACTAAAGTGGTCAACGGGTATCAACAATAGCGACATGAGCAATTTCCCCGGCCTGGCACAACTCGTTAAGGACAAGGGCTTGGCCGACAAGGTGGTGTTTCTCACCAGCATGAAGACTTCACTTGAATATGTGAGAACCCATTATCCCGAATTCAAGTGCCAGTTTCTTTGCACCACGGGCTGGAAAGGCGCACAAGACTGGTGCAAGCAGTGGAACCTCAATCCAAGTATTCAAGTGGGCGATTTCGACATCTACGCCGTTAAGAGCTATGTGGAAAAGGGTATGGAAGTGGCTGCATGGACGGTCAACAGCCTTGCCACCTACAAGAACGTGGGTGCCATGGGCGTGACGATGGTCACCTGCGACTATCTGATGCCAAGCGAAATGCCTGAATTAGACGATATCAACTGGGACGATGTGGAACCCGTGCTCGAGCCTCTTGATGTGAAATGCGACACAGCTTACATCTTCAGCCGCTCACTTGGCAACCTCCCCGCTGATTTCCCTTCCGGACTTGACGCCGATGGCTCAGCCTACAAGAGTGCCCAGCAGGCGTGCGTGATTGATGGGGTGTTCTACACCACCGACTACACCACCAGCACACTGCTCGCTTTCAACGAGAATGGCTGGGTGGATCATGGATACGCCTCGGGCACCAACTCCCACGGCATCTGCACCGACGATGCCGGCAACCTCATACAGCGGGCCGACGGACTGAGCAAGACACCCAACACGCTCATCATCTACAAGAAGGGAAGCAAAACGCCCATCACCCTCAATTTTGAGCTACGCAACAATGGCCAGACCAACTTTATCAGCGCAAGCGGCAACGTGATGGCTGATGAAGGTGGCTACGTTTACTTTTTCCCGAATGGACAGAAGGTGGTGAACATAGTGAAAATCAGCAATGGCAAGGTGGAGGAAGTGACCACATCTGGCACGTTAAGCATTGCCGGCTCCACTGCAGGCGTGGTTTACCCAATCAACAACAATCCACAGCACTTTATTTACCAGGTGCGCGGCAATGGCTACTACCTCTACAACAAGGAGGATAAAGCCGACTATGTGACTGGCAAGGCCAGCACCACCGCTCCAAACCGCAACAGCAGTCTGGGCGGCTGCCAGTTCGACCTCAACGGCCACCATCTCTTTATCCATGCCTCTGGCACCAACTACAACGGCGGTTTCACCATCAAAGACATGAGCGCCAACAAGGCCTCCCTGCTCTCCATGGCTCCACTTGGCGCTGGCGGCTACTATGCCAACCCCTCAGTGGGCGCATGGTTTGCCGTTGAGCGTATCGACAACAGCCACGTATGGCTCTACGAATACTGCCAAGGCAACGGTTATGCAAAATACCAGATCTACGTGGGCGAGCCTTACGTGCCACACCCTACCGGCATCACCGACACCGCCAGCAGCAAGCAAGTGAAAAGCGTGAGCTACTTCAACCTTGCCGGTCTTCAAAGCGCCACACCTTTCAGCGGTGTGAACATCGTGCTCACCACCTACACCGATGGAAGCAAGTCATCAAAGAAATTAATGAAATAAGATCATAACGCACTACTGGCGCTTCAAGGAGCGCACATCTTCAAAAGGGCGGCACAAATCTGTGCACCGCCCTTTTCTCGTCGGTCGGCCAAATGTGTAGCGAGAGCCGACACGTTTTTAGGTAATGTATTGCACAAGCGAGCGGAAATCACTAACTTTGTCACTTACATTAATAAACATTAAGAAAGTGAGCAACAACCCATTCATAAGTTTCAAGGAAAATCATCCTGTGCTGGCCAATTTTGTGCTGGTGGTGATCACTCTGGTGGCATTCCTCTATGCGTGCTACATCTCGTTAGACATCTTCACCGACCACGGCAACCAGACCCAAGTGCCTGATGTGAGATGGAAACTCATCGACCAGGCCATCGACATTCTTGAAGATGCTGGGCTTAACTACACTATCGACTCAATCTACAACGAGGACTATGCGCCAGGCGTGGTGACCGACCAAAGCCCTATTCCTGGCTCTTCCGTGAAATTCGCACGTCCGATTCTTTTGACAATGAACTGCCTGTATCCACCTCAAGTGGCCATTCCTAAGGACATCACCGAAATGGCGGGCTCCGATGGCGTGACCACACTCAAAACGCTCGGCTTCAAGCACGTGACCACCGACACGGTGCCCAGCGAAATGCAGGGCTTGATTATTGGCGTGAAAGTGAACGGCAGGCCTGTGGCTGGCGGAACAAAGGCCGCGCTCAACGCCAAGATTGTGGTGAGCATTGGCGACGGCTCTATCGACGCCATTGAGTTCGACCCGCTGGGCAATCAGCGCGACACGCTCATCAAGCAAAAAATCAAGAGTGGCGAATTTCAAGTCGTAACCGACTCGCTCGGCAACTCACGTCTCATTCCTCGTTCTAAACGATAATATGGCAGAAGAATTTACCGACATTGAAGACTTTGACTCTTGCCATTCCGAAATTCAGCAAGACTTCAGCGACCCTGATTTCAGCGAGAATGGCAGAGACTTCTGGGAGCATTACCGCTTTGAAGTGGAAAAGGTGCAGGTGCTGCTGCGCATCGACAAATATCTTGTGGAGCGCATTAAAGGCACTTCACGTAACCGCATTCAAAATGCGGCCGAGGCGCAGTGCATACGCGTGAACGGCCGCCCCGTGAAGTCGAACTACCGCGTGCACCCCGGCGATGTCATCACCATTGTGATGGACCGCCCACGCTACGAAAATGAAATCATCGCACAAGACATACCCATCGACATCGTGTATGAAGACGAGTCGCTCCTGGTGGTGAACAAGCCAGCTGGTATGTGTGTGCACCCCGGCCACGGCAACTACGACGGCACATTGGTCAATGCCTTGGCATGGCATTTTAAAGACAACCCCAACTACGACATCACCGACCCCCGTATGGGACTGGTGCACCGCATCGACAAGGACACCTCCGGGCTTCTGGTGGTGGCTAAAACGCCCAATGCCAAGACTTCGCTCGGTAAGCAGTTTTTCAACAAAACTACCAAACGCCAATATGTGGCTGTGGTGTGGGGCACGATGAAAGACACCGACGGCACCATCGTGGGCAACGTGGGCCGCAGCTTGCGCGACAGGCTGCAAATGTGCGTTTTCCCCGACGGTGAGCACGGCAAGCATGCCGTCACCCACTACCACACGCTCGAAAACTTAGCGCATGTGGCAGTGGTGAGATGCCAGCTCGAAACCGGCCGCACGCACCAAATCCGTGTGCACATGAAGTATATTGGCCACCCGCTGTTCAACGACGCCCGCTATGGTGGCGACAAGGTGCTGCGAGGCAACACATCAAGCCATTACGCCCAATTCATTCACCACTGCTTTGAGGTGTGTCCTCGTCAGGCGCTCCACGCCAAGACGCTCGGCTTCGTGCACCCCGTGACCAAGCAGCAAATGGACTTCGACAGCGAAATTCCTGCCGACATGACCGAACTGATAGACCGCTGGCGCAACTACGCCCAAGCGCTCGCTTCGGCAAATAAATAAACATAAGTGCAAGCCCTACAGGGTTTGCACTTATTGGTTTAACGCGTTATGACACAAGTCGCTACAGACGTTTATATCACATATACTTGATAAAATGGCTCCAATCTTTTAACATTTCTAACTTAATATTGTATAAATTAACTACATTTTTATGCCTCATTTCACCCCAATGTAATAATTTTGCAATGCCTAAAATGGCACGTTCAGCCACCTCTATAAGCACTGTGGCCGAACGCCTGACAAACAAGCAACTATAACATCAACTCAATAAAACAGACATATTAAATTTTGCAACTATGGCAGACTCTGTAAATATTAGAGAATTAAACGATTTGATTGCAAGCAAGCGCAATTTCATTGACGCCATCACCCAGGGCATGGACCAAACCATCGTGGGACAGAAGCATCTTATCGACTCGCTTTTGATTGCCCTCCTTGCCAACGGCCATATCCTCTTGGAAGGCGTGCCAGGCCTGGCAAAGACCCTCGCCATCAAAACCCTTGCATCTATCATCGACGCAAAATACAGCCGAATCCAGTTCACCCCCGACCTTCTTCCTGCCGATGTGGTGGGCACCATGGTATATAGCGTGCAGAAAGAGAAATTCGAGGTGAAGCAAGGCCCCGTGTTCGCCAATTTTGTGCTGGCTGATGAAATCAACCGTGCTCCAGCCAAGGTGCAAAGTGCACTGCTTGAAGCCATGCAGGAGCGCCAGGTGACCATCGGCGACAGCACTTTCAAGCTCGACGACCCATTCCTTGTGATGGCCACGCAAAACCCCATCGAGCAGGAAGGCACCTATCCACTGCCAGAGGCACAGGTCGATCGTTTCCTGATGAAGGTGGTGATTGGCTACCCCAACAAAGAGGAGGAAAAGCAAATCATACGCATGAACATCAACCCTTCCTCCAGCAAGGTGCAGGCGTTGATCACCCCACGCGATATAGTGGAAGTGCGCCAAATTGTCAACCAAATCTACATCGACGAGAAAATCGAAAAATATATTGTCGATATCGTGTTTGCCACCCGCTTCCCCTCCGACTACGGCCTTAACGAGCTCAAGAGCATCATCTCATTCGGGGCATCGCCACGTGCAAGCATCAGTATGGCTCTCGCAGCCCGTGCCTACGCATTCCTGCGCGGCCGTGGCTATGTGATACCTGAAGACGTGCGCGCCATCTGCCACGATGTGATGCGCCACCGCATAGGGCTGTCGTACGAGGCCGAGGCCAACAACATTGGCGCCGACGAAGTGATTAGCCAAATTCTCGACAAGGTAGCTGTGCCCTGATTCTATTTTAGTGTGTGGGCACAAATGAGCTATCCATTGGCATCCTTTTTCTATTACAGAAAGGTGAATGATGGAAAAGAGTGAATTATTAAAGAAAGTAAGAAAAATAGAAATCAAGGCGAAAGGGCTGTCGCAAAACATTTTTGCAGGTGAGTACCATTCCGCCTTCAAGGGCCGCGGCATGACGTTCAGCGAAGTGCGCGAATACCAGTATGGCGACGACGTGCGCGACATCGACTGGAACGTGACCGCTCGCCAGAACCACCCCTACATCAAGGTTTACGAGGAAGAGCGTGAGCTCACCGTGATGCTGGTGGTGGACGTGTCGGGAAGCAAGGACTTTGGCGCAGTGGGTGAAACCAAGCGCGACATGATGGCGGAAATTGCCGCCACGCTCGCTTTCTCCGCCATCGAGAACAACGACAAGGTGGGTGTGATTCTTTTCAGCGACAAGATTGAGAAGTTTATTCCTCCTAAAAAGGGCAGAAAGCACATTCTGCTGGTGATCAGCACCCTGCTCGACTTCAAGCCCGAGGACAAAGGCACCGACCTGAACTGTGCGCTCGAGTTTCTCACCAGCGGCATAAAAAAACGCTGCACGGCTTTTCTTGTGAGCGACTACATCGACGAGGGCGACTACAGCAAGGCACTCTCCATAGCTGGCGGCAAGCACGACCTCATAGCCGTGCAGGTGTACGACAAGCGCGAAATGCAGCTGCCCGATGTGGGGCTGATGCGCGTTTACGATGCCGAAACCGGCGAGGAGCGATGGATCAACACCAGCGCGAAGAAGGTGCGTGAAGCCTATCAGCGGTGGTGGTATCAGCGCCAGCTGAAGATGAGTGAAAAACTTCAGCGCAGCTGTGTGGATCTGGCCTCTATCGCCACCGATGAAGACTACACCAAAGCGCTGCTCGCCCTATTCAAGCGCAGAGGGGTGGCTCGCTGACACCGTTCTCCCGTGTGTGTGTTTTTACAACTTTTTTGGAAGAAAAGAATGTGACTCTATATAGACTAATGAAAAATAGGTTGACAACATATTTCATGTGCCTCGCTATTTTGCTCATGCCTGTGAGCGTGATGGCAAAAAACGAGAATGCACTGATTTCCAAGGCCGAACTCACTAACCACCACATCGTGATGGGCGACACCACCAGCATGAGGATTGAAATTGTGCAGCCAAAGCACGTGGTGGCGCTGGCTGGCCTGGAAGTGAAAGACTCTATCAGCAGCGCGGTGGAACTCGGCGACATCATTGCGTGCGACACCATTGACTTGGGCAACGACCGAATCCAAATCAATGCCACCTACATAGTGCAGGCATTCGACTCTGGAGAGTGGCACCTCAACCCTGCCCTCGTCATCAAGCCCGACACCATTCGCTGCGACATTCCGCTCGTAATCAGGGTTAGCCCCGTGAAGGTGGATCCAAATGGCGACATCAAGGATTTCGCACCGGTGCTTTCGCCCATTCGCAAGCTGTTCGACTATGTGCCTGACTGGATAGCCACACTTTGGTGGGTGTGGGCGCTGCTGGTGGTGGCTGTTGCGCTGCTGGTGGCCTACTTCAAATGGTGGCGCAAGGGAAAGAACCCGCTTAAGCGCGTGAAGAAGCGAAAGCCACCCTACGAGGAGGCTGTGGAAAGGCTGCATCTGCTCAAGAGCAAGCAACTCTGGCAAAATGGGCGAGAAAAGGACTACTACACTGGCCTTACCGACATTTTACGCGAGTATATTGACCGACGCTTCGGCGTGAATGCCGTGGAAATGACGTCGAGCCAGATTATGGATGCGCTGAAGCACAACAGCGAAACCAAGCTCGTGAACGAACAGTTGAACGAGATTCTCGCCATTGCCGACTTTGTGAAATTCGCCGGTCAGCGTCCGCTTGCCGACGACAATGAGCGGTCGTATCAGCGTGCGCTTAATTTCGTGGACGCCACAAAGCCTCAACCCGTGGCCGATGTGAAATCGCCAAGCAAGACCGCCACTTTAAAAAAGAAAGTAAAGAAGATGAAGGAGGATAAGAAATGATGAACTTTGCACACCCTGGCCTGCTGTGGCTGTTTCTTCTGTTTGTGCCACTCATCGCATGGTATGTGTGGAGCCAGCGCAAAGCCAACCCAAGCATGCGCCTCTCGTCGATTAGCGCGTTTAAAGCGCTTCCCACAAGTTGGAAAGTGTATGCCAAGCACTTTTCATTCGTGCTGAAACTCGCAGCGCTTTCGTGCCTAATCATCATTCTATGCCGCCCACAGACCTACGACAAATGGTCGGCAAGCGACACCGAGGGCACCGACATTGTGCTTGCCGTTGATATTTCTGCCAGTATGCTTTCTCGCGACCTCAAGCCCGACCGCCTGGAGGCCGCCAAGAAGGTAGCAAGCGACTTCGTGGCCAAACGCGAGAGCGACAACATAGGACTGGTGATTTTTGCCGGTGAGGGGTTCACTCTCCTTCCCATGACCACCCATCAGGCCACATTGCTCAACACGATTCACGAAATCAGCATCAATATGCTTGACGCCGACGGCACTGCCATAGGCGACGGCATTGCCACAGCCATCAACCGCATCAAGGACGGCAAGGCCAAATCCAAAAGCATTATCCTGCTCACCGATGGCACCAACAATTCCGGTGTGGTGGCTCCGCTCACGGCAGCCGAAATTGCACAAAAGGAGGGTATTCGAATCTATACCATCGGTCTGGGCACCCGTGGCACAGCCGAAACGCCCTACGCGCAAGGCTACGATGGCGAAATCCTCTACAAGCAAATGCCTGTCACGATTGATGAGCCGTCGCTGAAAAAGGTGGCAGAGATGACGGGTGGCAAGTATTTCCGCGCCACCGACAATGATGTGCTTACCAGTGTGTTTAACGAAATCGACAAACTTGAGAAAACGAAAATCGACGTGCAGAATTTCACCAACACGCAGGACAATTACATGCCATGGGCATGGGCTCTACTCGCTCTCGTGCTGCTCGATGTGGTGATGGGCTACACCGTGCTTCGCAGAATTCCGTAATGGAGTTTGGGCTTTGCCCAGCATTTCCGTTTATCTCGATGATTATATATGTATATCTCTTTAATTTGAAATAAAGGTTTTGGCTATGTTTAGTTTTGCTAATCCCGAATATTTATATCTCCTGCTGCTGCTTCCAGTGGCAGCTGGACTGTTTTGGCTGTCATGGCGCGCGAAAGCGAAGAAAATAGCAAAATTCGGCCGGGCTGAAGTGGTGAGGGAACTGATGCCTGAGCAGTCGAAATACAAGCCCTGGATAAGACTTACCGTAGAGCTTTTGCTGCTGGCCACCATTGTGGTGATTTTAGCGCGCCCCCGTGGAGGCGCAGAGGAAACCAGCACCACCATGAAGGGCATTGAAGTGATGGTTTGCCTCGATGTGTCGAACTCTATGAATGCGGCAAGTTCCGACGATGCTCCCGACGTGAGCCGCCTCCAGCGCGCAAAGCAGGTGCTTGAAAAATTAATCGACCGCCTCACCGGCAACAAGGTGGGGCTTATCGTGTTTGCAGGTAATGCCTACATGCAGATGCCTATCACTGGCGATGCACAGAGCGCCAAGATGTATCTTAGCAGCATCAGCACCGACATGGTGCCCACACAGGGCACGGCCATAGGCGCGGCCATCAATATGGCTTGCCAGTGCTTTTCAAACAACCCTCGCTCACAAAAGACGATTATCGTGATCACCGATGGTGAGAACTTTGAAGACGATGCTTCCTCCAGTGCCGAAGAGGCTCGAAAAAATGGCATCAGCGTGAACGTGGTGGGCATCGGTTCGGTGAATGGATCGCCTGTGCCTGCCGCCGATGGCGAGGTGCTCACCGACGACAGTGGCCATCCTGCCGTGTCGAAGCTCAACGAGCAGGGCGCTATGGAAATTGCCAAAAGCGGCAAAGGTGTGTATGTGAATGGGGCGGCAAGCGATGCTGTGGATCAACTTTCCGACCAATTGGAGAAACTGTCGAAAAGCGACCTCGGCAACTACACTTATTCGCTTGAAAGCGAACTGTTCCCGATATTTGCTTGGATAGCGTTTATCCTGCTGATTGCCGAGCTATTCATACTCGACCGCAAAAACCCCATTCTCAAGCGGTTTAACTTCTTCACTAAAAAAGGGCAAAAGAAATGAAACATACAGCATTTTTCACTCACTTCGCATTGTGGGGCTTGGCGCTCACTTCTCTGTGTGCCTGCACCAGCCACTCCGATGAGCCAGCACAAAGCACCAAAGCGGAGCGGAATTTCATTGTGGAGGGCAATGAGCAATACGCTAAAGGAAACTACACGGAGGCTGAGGCTTCCTACAGAAAGGCGCTTACCGCCAATCCAAACTCTGCCATGGCGCAATTCAACCTCGCCAGCGCGCTCCTCCGGCAAGATCCCAAAATGGGTAAAAACGCTCCAGCACCGGCCGCTGCTGCTCCCCAGCAAGGTGGCGAACAGCAGCAGGAGCAAATGAGCAAACAGCTTCAAGACGCGGTGGAGATATTAAAAAGTTTGACGGAAAACAGCACCGATGCCCAGATTGTGAGTGTGGCTGCCTACGACTTGGGCAACATTTCCTACCGCCAGCAGGACTACGGCCAGGCTATTGAGTGCTACAAGGAGTCGCTGCGCAAAAACCCAAAATACGACGACGCAAGATACAACCTGCGTATGGCGCAACTGAAGCAAAACGACAACAAAAACAATCAAAACAAGAATCAAGACAAAAATAAGGATAAGCAGAACAAAGACAAAGATAAAAACAAGGACAAGAACAAAGACAACAAGGATAAAAAAGACCAAAATAATAATCAAGACAAGCAAAACCAGCAGCAGCAAAATCAGCAACAGCAGCAGCAAAAAGGCAGTATGAGCCAGCAAAACATGGAGCAAATTCTGCGCACGATGCAAAACCAGGAGAATGCCACCCAGCAGCGCGTGAATGCGGCCAGGGCTAAGCAGCAGGAAGGTGAACGCTCGCGCACCCGCAATAAGTGGTAATTACCCTGCCCTTTTTCCCCACTGCGCCTCTGCCACAGGTTTCTTTTATCACTCTTTATTTTGAAAAAATGAATATGCTCAAACATCTTTTCTATTATATAGCATTAGCGATCATAGCCACCGTGCCAGCCCTTGCCCAAAGGCTCGAATATGTGGGCGGCGGCAGTATGGGCGGCGGCAAGTTCCAACTGGTGTACCAACTGTCAGGAGCCTCAAGTCCGGGCACTTTCAATGCGCCCGTGGTTGAGGGAGCGAAAAAGCTGTTTCAATCTGGAGCACAATCCATCGGGTCGAGTTCAAGCACCACCATCATCAATGGTAAGGTGGTGGAGCACAGCAGCGGCAATGTGTATCGCTACACCGTCACCTACAAAGCCGACAAAGAAGGCTCGCTGAAGGTGGGGGCTGCATCGGTCACCACCGGTGGCAGAAAAATCACCGCCCTGGGCTTTAAAATGAACGTGGGCAAGGCTGAGCACCAGCCGCAGTCGCCCCGGTCAATCCTGAGCCAGCTGCAAGGCAGAAGCACCGATGCGGAAGACCCCTTCTCGCAAGGCGAGGAAAAAGCCGTCACCTCCAAGGATTTGTTTGTGAAGATTGAGATGTCGAAATCACGCGTCTATGAGCAGCAGGCCGTGGTATGCACCGTGAAGCTCTACACCAAGTTTCCGATCAAGGAATTCATGCCTCTCCAGCAGCCGGAATATAATGGCTTCCTTATCGAGGACATCACTCCAAAAATGGCGGGCACCGCACGCGTAGAAAAATACAACGGCCAGAACTACTACACCGTAGTGCTGCGCAAGAGCATTCTCTATCCGCAGAAATCTGGCACGCTCACCATCAATTCTGGTGAATTTGATGTGATTCCTGTTCAGCGCAGGGTGTATGTGGGGCTTAACAGTGCCATAGCAGTGCCTGTGGATGGCGACAAGCTGCGCATCAAGAGCAACAGCGCTTCCGTGCAGATTACGCCTCTACCATCACCCCGGCCGGCAGGCTTCACAGGGGCTGTGGGCGAGTTCTCTATCAAAGACGGCATCACTCCTGCCGGGCTGAAAACTTTCGCCACCGCCAACTATACGGTCACGGTCACCGGCAGCGGTAATATCAAGTACATTAAGGCGCCCACTATCGGTTTCCCGAAGGAATTTGATACTTTCGACCCTCAGAACAGCATCAAGACCTCATCAGATGGCGATGATGTGCACGGCAGCGTCACTTTCACTTATCAGTTCATTCCACAGCAAGTGGGCGAGTTCAGCATTGCGGAAAGCGATTTTGTGTACTTCAACCCCAACACGGGAAAATATGAGACACTCAAAATTCCTGCCCACAAGCTGCGCATTGCTAAGGGCAACGAGCAGCCGCAAAAGGATCGCGCCGATGCCGAGCGCATGACCGACATTTACCCAGTTCACAGTGGCGACATGAATTTGAGCCACACACACACCCTGATGCTCGACACGCCCGCCTACTGGCTGCTGATTCTTGTGCCGCTATTCATTTTTGTGGGTGTGCTCATCTACTATCGCAAATTAGTGAAAGAGCGCGCCAACGTGCAGCTGATGCGTGTGAAGCGGGCAAGCAAGGTGGCGCAGAAGCGATTGAAGCAGGCTAAGAAATACATGACCGCCGGCAATAGCAACGCATTCTACGCCGAGGTGCTCACTGCCTCATGGGGCTATCTGAGCGACAAATTAGGCATACCCGTGTCGGAGCTTTCCAAGGAGAATGTTGATGCCGAAATGGAGAAATACGGTGTGAACGAGGCACTGCGCAAAAAAATGCTCTCGCTGCTTGAGAAGTGCGAGTTCGCTCAGTATGCCCCACAGCTGAGCGGCAATGATATGCACTCGGTGATAGCCGAGGCGGCTTCTGTGATGGATCAATTAGAAAATGTGAAACGTAAAAAAACTGTCGCATAAATGAAACAGACATTATTCCTGCTCATTGCAGCCTTTCTACATACGGCGGTGGCGATGGCCGCTACTGCCGACAACGCATACAGCCAAAAGCGCTATCAAGACGCCATCAAGATATATGAGGCACAGGCCAAGGAGGCTGGCACCTCTACCGACCTCTACTACAATTTAGGCTGCGCCCACTATAAGATGCAAGAGGTGCCACAAGCCATTCTGTGCTTTGAGCGCGCTTTGATTCTCGACCCTTCCAACCACGATGCCAGAGCCAATTTGCAATTCGTGCGTGAAAAGTCGAAAATCGACGATGCCACGTCGGGCAGCTTCTTTACCGACCTGGTGCAGGCAAGCGTGAGCCGGCTCTCAAGCGACACCTGGGCCATCTTTGCCGCCATTTCTTTTGTGATGCTCCTTCTGGCCATTGCCGCCTACATATTCATGGACAATGTGCTGTGCCGCAAGATTGGATTTTTTGGGGCTGGCGTGCTGCTCGTGGTGTTCATCGCCACCATGGTGTGTGCCTTCTATCAGCGCTCGGTGGCCACCGGCCACACTAACGCCATCGTGATGCCACAATCTGCCACGCTCAGCACGGCTCCACACGCGCCCTCTGGAAAGGAGGTGGCATTTCAGCTCAAAGGCGGCACAAAGGTGGGCATCATCGACTCTGTGCAGACGAGCAGCAAGCCTGTGGAAATATGGTACAAGGTGGAATCGCCACGCCACCAGCCTGCCTGGATTAATGCTGGCGATATTGAAAAAATTTAACGATACACGCGTATATGCTTGAATACCTCCGTCAACTCGATGCCCAGCTCCTCTGCGCCATCAACGGCTGGCATTGCCCCTACACCGACCAGCTGATGTGGCTGATTTCTGGAAAATTCTCGTCAGCGCTCATCATCATCGTGATGCTGGCACTCCTGGCGCGGAGGCGCCAGTGGCGGCAAATGCTCACGCTGGTGGTGATGACAGCGGTGGTGGTGCTGCTTGCCGACCGCATATCATCGGGCATCATCAAGCCCATAGTGGAGCGTCTGCGCCCCACACACGATCCTTCCTTGCAGCACATCGTGCATGTGGTGAACGGCTACCGTGGCGGACTGTACGGCTTCGTGTCGAGCCATGCTGCCAACCTTTTCGGCATAGCCACACTCATCAGCCTTGTGGCCAGAAACCGAGGCACGTGGGTGGCTATGATGGCGTGGGCGGCCATAGTGAGCTACAGCCGCATCTACCTTGGCGTGCACTATCCCGGTGATGTGGCAGGAGGAATTGTGATTGGCGTGGGCGCGGCGCTGGCGGTGCGCTGGGTGTGGAATAAGCTGCACGAGAAATACGGCATCACCGGCAGCGACGGCATATTCAGTGACACCGACACGAGGATAGTGAACATCACCATCATGTTTAACTTGCTGATAATAGCCATTATCGCAGTTTTTAAAACATTTTGATGAAAAATAACTTCAAAAATATTTTGTAATTATCGAATTTTATAATAATTTTATAGCATAAAACAATAAAATAAAACCATTTATTAACTAATTTAATTCATATAATCATGCCAAAAACAATTCCTTTCAAAGAACTGCGTCGAATCAAAGACAGCTTGCCAAAAGGTTCAATCCACAAAATTGCGGACAAACTGAACATGACTGACCAATCAGTGCGTAACTATTTCGGTGGTTCAAATTATGAATACGGAAAAAATATGGGCGTACATATTGAGCCAGGGCCCGACGGCGGCTATGTGGTGCTCGACGACACTAAAATTTTAGACATGGCCCTTGAAATTCTCGGAGAAAAGGAGGAAGCCTAAGAACGCAGAGAAAAGAAATTCGCAGCATGGGGCCATCGCATTTCGCCGTCAGCGAATGTAGAGGGTTCCATGCTCTTTTTCATTTATATACACTTTTCATCAATTCACCATCATCTTTTATCACCCCATTCCCATCATGGCAACTCATAGCAACAACGATCCTAACCGCCTCATCACTCTCGCCATTCACACCTACGACCGCGCTGTGATTCTGAAATCACAGCTTGAGCAAGCCGGCATTGTGTCGGTGCTGCACAACGTGAATCTGTCGGAGCCGGTGGTGTCGGCTGGCGTGCGTGTGCGTATCCGCGAAAAAGACTTGCCCAAGGCGCTATCTGTGGTGGAGAGCGCGCACTCGGCACAGAGTGGCACATCACCGCAGAAAGGTATGAGGGTGCTTATTCCCGTGGACTTCAGCGACTATTCCATCAACAGCTGTATGGTGGGATTCGAGTATGCCCATCGCTATCATGGCAGTGTGGTGCTGCTGCACGCCTATATGAACGCCGAGCGCAAATTCTCGCTGCCATTCGGGAGCGACCGCTATGAGCGCAGTGGCGACGACGACGGCACGCTCCGCGCCAAGGCACTGCTGGCGATGAAGGATTTCCGCGCCAAGCTGGAGAAGATGATTATCGACGGCAAGTTGGCCAATGTGGTGTTTGAAACCGCTGTCCGCGAGGGCGTGCCAGAACAATGTGTGCTCAATCTTGCCGAGGAGCTGAATGTGCAGCTCATTGTGATGGGAACCGCCGGGGCGAGCCAGCGTGAGCGCGCGGCTTTGGGCAGCGTCACCGCCGAAGTGCTCGATGCCTGCAAGTTTCCCATTATGGCCATTCCAAAAGATGTGGAGGCAAAGCGGCTGGCGCAGGTGAAGAATGTGGTGTTTTTCAGCAATCTTATTCAAGACGACCTGCTCTCGTTCGACCTCTTCTCGCACTTGCTCGAAGTGGGCGAAATGAAGGTGACCATCGTGCCTGTGGTGGAGCGCCGCAACAACCCCAAATACACCAGCGAGGCTAAAAGGCAAGTGATGAACTACTGCCAGGAACACTATCCTCAGTGCAAATTTGAAATGCTTGAGATACCACTGAATGGCGACCTCGATGAATTCAGAGCATTTGCCGAGGAAAATAAAATCGACCTTATCTTGATTCCCAACAAAAAAACAAATATCTTTGCACGCCTTTTCAATCCGAGCATTGCACACCGTGTGCTGTTCTCCTGCGACACGCCTCTGCTGGCCGTGCCCGTATAGTGTCTCCGGAGAGGAATGGCGTCACAACAATAATATGTATATTTTAAACACACACCATTTATTCGCGAAAAAATGAACTACTTAAAATCTATTTTGCTTACAGTGATTATTTCACTGTGGGCCACACCATTATCATGCTTGAAAGCAAGCGCTGCCACACAAATCACCTCTTTCAGCAAGAGTGTGAAATCGACCCACGCCAAGCAAATGCACCGGGTGTTCACGCTTTTAAGCGAAGAGCGCTACACTGATGCCTGGAAAGAGCAGCTCAGACTTGAAAACACAATGGCTCCCAACCATCAAGCCTACGAGGCTGCACTCTATCCGCTCTACGACTTGAGCCGCGCCATGTTCATGGTTAGCCCCGCAAGCGCGGGCGTGAATATGCCATACGACCCATGGACGGCGATTCAACTGGTCAGAAACGTGTATGTGCGAGGCACTGGCATTGAGGAAGCCAACGCTTTTCTTGGCGCCGACGATATTGCGCTCTCCATCGACCTTATTAACAACTTGGTGGAGAAACGACTGATTGAGTATGTGAAGGCCACGGGCACCGCCGAAGCCTACCGCCAGCTGCTCACAGTGCTCAGCCCCGACAACCCGGCCTACAAGTATGCTGCCGACCAAGTGGCCGTCATGGAGTTTGAGC
>JBNMJK010000030.1:0-29640 GCA_050873765.1 Sodaliphilus sp. | reverse complement strand
TTGATATTCTTTTTCTTTTTTGTCTTTCTTCTGCAGATAGTCTTTGATCATCTCCAGCCCCTTTGCTGAGGCCACGCCACGGAGAAAATTCACAAATGCGCCGTGCAGAACGTCAATTTCTGTGAACCCGAATTGCGCGTACAGCTTGTTGCGGTGCAAATTCTTAATGGTCACATAGAACAGAAACGAAGCCACCTTGGTGTTGATGTTTTTCTCCACAAGTCCTTGCTCCTTGGCATTGCTGAGCACCAAGGCAAGGGCTGCCACGCGCCTGTGCTCGCTTTTTTCATTGAGTGAGCAGTGCAGGTCGGGATACAGCCGCTTGATGTCGTCGTAGAAGGTGACAGGAGTTGTCTCAATTCCTTTCCTTAAATAGTTGAACACGCCAAATAGGGCTTCAAAGCAGTTGTCGGTGGAGTTGAAAATGGCTCTGAACTCTCTGGAGCATTTCACATGCTCATCGATAAGGCATTTTTTCACCAGCGACTTTTTATCGGGAAACTGCTCGTAGAGCGTGCGCTTAGATATGCCGCAGCTGCGGGCCACCATATCCATCGTCATGGCGGCGGGCCCAATGGAATAGAGCAGCTGAGAAGCCTCCTGTAATATGCGTTGTTTTAAATCCATAAAATGTTTATTGTCCTTCTCTTTACACAAAAGACGGGGCTTTTGAACGAACTACTAATTACCTGTTATCTTATATGATGCTAAAAAACGCTACAAAATTAGATGAAAACTTTCAAAACTTAAATAGTTTTCAAGGTTTTTACCACTCTTTTTCCGTTTTTCACCAATCATACAGCGGCCTGCATTGCCATAGGCATACGCTTGCTGATAACGATGCTTATAAAAACCCTTTTTCGCACATTCTTTTACGGTGCAAATTTACGAATAGGCACACCATATCACAAATGCAACATACCATCTACTCTATTTCATAGACAAAACACATATATTTTCCTACCAAACGCATATATCAATAGGTGTATGCTATCTTTTGCACCGGAAATTCTTCTGCAAGGCGGTTTTTGTTTATTCAAGTAAAAAAACTATCTTTGTAGATTGAAGTTCAATATCCAATAGTATATAATAATCAAAACGATTCTCAATATTTGAATATGAAGAAAACTTTAATTGCGCTTTGTGCGCTGTTCTTGGCTGTTGGCAATGCGTTTGCCGTTCCAGCTAAGCCGGGGAAGCCTATCACTCACACACAAAGTGATGGCACTGCCCTGCAAGTGAGTATGGTGGGCGACGAATTCCACCATAGTTTTGTCACCTCCGACGGTATCACCGTGGCTCGTGCTGATGATGGCAATTTCTATTACAGCAACGCCCAGGGCATCACCAATGTGCTTGCTCACAATGCCTCTGAGCGAAGCGCCTCTGAAGCAAGCTGGATTGCCTCGCAGTCACAGTCGATGACCATGGCGGCAAAGGCTCGCGACAAGGCAAGAAGAAGGGCTTCGGCTGCCAAAGCGCCACAGGTGCCTTGCACGGGAAGCCCTAAAATTCCAATCCTGCTCGTGCAGTACACCGACAAGAAGATGAGCAACACGAAGGCCGACTTGGAAAAGATGTATTCCACAAGCGCAAAAAGTGTGAAGCAATACTTCATCGACCAGTCGAGGGGCAAGTTCACCCCTCAATTCGACCTCTACGGCATATTCGACCTTTCCAGCACACGCGCCACTTATGGCGGCAACGACAAGGGCGGCAACGACAAGGGCGTGGCAAAAATGGTGGGCGAAGCCTGCCAACTGGCTGAGAAGAGTGGCATCAACTGGAAGGACTACGACAACGACGGCGATGGCGAGTGCGATGTGGTGATTGTGGTGTATGCCGGTGTGGGTGAAGCCCAGGCCTACAACATTGTGCCCAACGCCGTGTGGCCTTGCCAATGGGAATTGAGCGACGCCAAGCGCAACGGCGACGGTCCCGGCAAGCTCACGCTCGGTGGCATTGGCATCGACAAGTTTGCCGTGTTCAACGAGACTCGCGGCTCGAACGACAATGGCAAGCAGCTCGATGGCATCGGCACTTTCTGCCACGAGTTTTCACACTGCCTCGGTCTGCCCGACTTCTACGACACGGAATATTCAGGCAATTACTTCGGCATGGGCAACTGGAGCCTGCTCGACGGCGGCTGCTACAACAACGACGGCGACACGCCTTGCGGCTACACGGCCTACGAGAAAGAGTTCATGGGCTGGATGAAGCTCAGCACTCCTGAAGCCAACAAGCAGTATTCGCTTCAGGCTATCACCAATGCCGACGCTGAAGCCTACAAGGTGGTGAACGACAAGGCTTCTAATGAATACTATGTGCTGGAAAACCGCCAACTCACTGGCTGGGACGCCTATCTGCCAAGCCATGGCCTGCAGGTGACGCACGTCACCTACAGCAAGGGTGCATGGGAGAATAATGTGGTGAACAACTACGCTCTTCAGCGCATGACCATCATTCCTGCCGATGGCAAACTGCTCATGAGCGGTGGCGCTGCAAGCGAAACCGATATGAAGGGTGACCTCTACCCCTACAAGGGCAACAACCAGCTCACCGACACCTCTACCCCAGCAGCAAAGGTGAACACGGGCACCTATATGAGCAAACCTATCACTGAAATCACCGACAATAATGGCGTGGTGAGTTTCTGGTTCATAAAGGAAGCGATGCCAAAAACCTCTCCTGTGCTCACCGAGGCCACTGATGTGACCAGCAATTCGTTCACTGCCCACTGGAGCACTGCCAAAAACGCCAGCAGCTATACGCTGGTGGTGAAAAACGCCGACAAAGTGCAGCCTTCTGAACTGCTCAGCACCACCGACTTCTCTGGCGGTCTGCCCGAAGACTGGACAAAGAGCAGCTCTGGCACATATAAAGACTCGGGCTACTACCGCCTTGGCACTTCCAAGGCCACTGGCTACATCACCAGCCCGGCTCTGAACATCACCGATAAAGACGGCATAGCCACCGTGAAGGTGACAGCGAAGCCATACGGCACCGACGAGGGTGTGACGATGCGCATTTCGCTGCTCAACAGCCAGGAACAGGCTCAGAGCGTGAAAGATGTGGTGCTCACCGACAATGAGAGCGAATACACCGTGGTGCTCACCGGAGGTGGCGATAATTCTTATATCAAGATTGAGAACACTGCCGCTAAAAAGCGCGTGATGCTCAAAACGGTGAAAATTTATTCGGGCGACGCGTCGGAAGATGCGGCTGCTCCACGCATGGCTGCTGCCGAAACCGGCGATGCCGACACACGCACCATCACAGGCATCACCGACACACTCTACACCGTGGCTGGTCTCACCCCCGGCGTAAACTATTCTTATAAGGTGAAGGCACTGTATCTCGACGACACTGAAAGCGATTGGAGTGAAGCCAAGACCGTGAAGCTCCTTTCTGAAGGTGGCATCACTGGCGATGTGAATGGCGACGGTGTGGTTGACGCAAGCGACATCACTCCTGTTATCAACCGTATTCTCGGCGCGGAAAACAACCCTAACTTCGTTTACGATGTGAACGCCGACGGAAAGGTTGACGTGAGCGATGTGACTGCGGTTATCAATATCATTCTGCAAAAATAAGGCCATGAGCTCCAAGTGCAAAATCAGCGACGTGACGGCTTTCCTGCACCGCCTCGAAATGAACAACGACCGCGCATGGTTCAATGCCCACAAGGCCGAATACGATGCCGTGCGTAAGGCTTGGGAAGCCGACGTTGAGCGCCTCATCATGCTCGTGGGTGAGTATGATGAGGGCTGCCGCGGGCTGAACCTGAAAAGCAGCGTGTATCGCATCTACCGCGACATTCGCTTCAGCAAGGACAAAAGCCCCTATAAGAATTATTTTTCTGCCGTGATTGGCAAGGGTGGCAGGCACACGAAAATTTCGTGTAACTATGTGCACTTCCAGCCAGGAAAGTTGATGATTGGCGGTGGAATCTGGTGGCCAGAGAAAGCGGTGCTCGATGAGTTGCGAAGCTTGATCGACGCTGAGGGCGATGAGTTTCTGAAGATTGTGAACAGTCCCTCCATCAGTGGTTTCTATCACTGGGACTGCGAAACCCTCAAGAAAATGCCTAAAGGCTACGATGAGAGCAACCCTATGGCCAAATACTTGAAGATGAAGGAATACATTATGATGGCGAACCTCGACGAGGCGTATTTCCAATGCGACGACTGGGTGAAGAAAGTGGCACACGACCTGCGCCGCCTTCAGCCTATGCACGATTTCCTCAACTACGTTTTCGACCTCGATTAGCGCCGCCACTGGTCTATTCTTGGCAGCATCATTCTGTCACTGCCACGCACACACTTACTTTTAAAGCGGCAAATCATAGCAGCAAAAGTGCGCAGTGCCTAAGCATAAAAGCAGTAGCTTCCCAGCATTGGGGTGGCTACTGCTTTTCTTTTCATCGACCCATTTTTAAGCGCAAAAGCGCACGGTTTTGAATCACCATTTTTAAGAATATGGATTTTTTGCTTAACTTTGTAAGCTAAAGCAGATTTCATCAATGACGTACAAATCATTCACAAGATATTGCACCGTGGCGATTGTGGCGATTGCAGCCTTCAGTGCCCCGGCTAAAAAGAAAGATGTGAAGGTGGAGCCTTCCTACGCATGGACGATGAGCGACCCGCTGGGGCTTCAGTACCCTGCCGGCATCGACACGCTGTATGAAAATTATCACGACAATGCTATCCCCTCTTTCCGCAGCAAGGCTTATGCCACCACGGGCAACTATGGCAGCGAGGGCCAGGACCAGATTTTCTTCGACCGTAAGCCCATCAGCGCCTTTTTCCATGCTGATGCGCTGAGTGCATGGCTGCCTTCGCTGGCGAATCACCGCTTCTACAATTCCAGAATTCCGATGACGCTGCTGTCGCACACCACTGGTGGCGACAAATACAGCAACCAGGACCGCACCACCATGGAATTCAGCGGCAATGTGAACAAGCGGCTGGCTGCTGGTGCCGCGCTCGACTATATCTACAGCAAGGGCAGCTACGAGAATCAGGCGCAAAAGAATTTCATGTGGAAGGGGTTTGTGTCGTATTTGGGCGACAGGTATGAACTTCAGGCGGTGATGATGAATTTCAGCCACACCAACAAGGAAAACGGCGGCATCACCGACGACCGCTACATTACCGACCCGGCAGAAGTGCAGGGCGGCGACTCTAAGGTGAGCCCTAAAGACATTCTCACACGCCTAACCGCGGCACAGTCGGGACTCGATGGCCACCAGTTGGTGATGAACCACCGCTACAAGGTGGGCTATTACAAATACCAGCGCGACTCGGTGGCCGACACCATCGTGGGCCGCACCTACATTCCCGTCACCAGCTTTATCTGGAATTTCGACTATAAAATCAACACGCATAAGTTCTTGAACGAATCGGGCACGCAGGACAAGGAGTTTTTTCCGAACACATACCTTGGCACGGGCAATACCAATGAACATAACCGCTATTGGCATCTGCGCAACACGCTCGGGGTTTCGCTGCTTGAGGGCTTCAACAAATATGCCAAGTTTGGCTTCGCGGTGTATGCCCAGCACGAAATCAGGCGCTACACGCAGGTGGCCGACACCATTTCGGCTTCAGGCTCTCTGCCAGAGGGGCTTGACCCGCTTCCCTGCACCATCGACCACCGCACCACGCAGAATTTGATGTACGTGGGCGGACAGCTCACCAAGCAGCACGGCACGGTGCTCACCTACGATGCTTCGGCGCGCTTCGGTGTGTTTGGTGATGTGGCTGGCGACATGGAGGCTACGGGCGACGTGGCCACGAGGCTACGCCTTTTTGGCGACACGGTCACGATCCGTGGCTACGGCTATTTCAAGAATTTGGAAGCGCCTTACCTGATGAAGCGCTTTATCAGCAACCACTATGCGTGGAGCAATGAGTGGAAAAAGGAGAAGCGATTCCGCGCCGGCGGCGAACTCAACATTCCCTTCACGGGCACAAATGTGAATGTGGGCTACGAAACGCTTAAAAATTTTCTCTATTTTGGCGAAAATGGCACGCCAGAGCAGTGCAGCTCGCCCATTCATGTGCTGAGCGCCACGCTGAAGCAGCATCTGCGCTTTGGCATTCTCACGTGGGACAATGAGCTTACCTATCAAACCTCCAGCAACGACGTGGTGCTTCCGCTACCTAAATTCGCCATCTACAGCAATCTTTTCATCAAGTTTGCCGTGGCTAAGGTGCTGAAAGTGCAATTAGGCGCCGATGCCAACTACTACACCAGCTACTACGCTCCTGCCTACAACCCTGCGTTGATGAATTTCCACAATCAGCGTGAGGTGAAGTGCGGCAATTTCGCCTTTATGAATGTGTATGCCAATTTCCGCATGAAGCAGGCACGCTTCTATGTGTCGTACACCCACGCCAACAAGGGTATGTTTGGCGGCGACAACTATTTCTCCACGCCCCACTACCCGCTCAATCCCGCTCGCTTCCAGATTGGTGTGAGTGTGAATTTTGTGAACTGATTTATCAACACTCTACTACTATAAAAAATGAAACACTATTTTCTCCTCACGCTGCTCTTGACCATCGCCACTATGTCATCATGGGCACAGCAGCCCTCCATCGCTAAAGGCGACAGCAAAAAGTCATTCACTTTCCTGCAGGTGACCGACCCGCAGATTGGTTTTCACGGCAAGGGACAAACCCTACAGTGGACCATCGACAACTTTGAGACTATGGTGGTGCACATCAACCAGCTCAAACCTGCATTCGTCATCATCACTGGCGACTTGATTCACCGTCACTTCAAGCCCGAGCAAGTGAAAGCCTACAGCAGTGTGGTGAAGAAAATAAGCCCCGACATTCCCGTGTTTGTAATTCCTGGCAATCACGACATGCCCAAGTATGCCGACGCACCACGACAGCAGTATCTCGACAGCATTGGCTACGAAAAGTTCTCATTTGAATATGGGGGTTATGGCTTTATCGGCATCAACTCCAACGCTCTGCTTTGCGACACTCTGCCTGCACAGCGTGATGCAGCGTCGCAACTAAAGTGGATGCGTGGCGAGCTGAAAAAATATAAACACTTGAAAGGTGTGTTCGTGTTTGCGCACCATCCGCCCGTGTTGGCTCCTGGCAGCCCCGTAAAGCACAAGTCGGAATGGAACGAGCCATACCGCACGCAATATGTGAAACTCATGAAGAAATATCATGTGAAAGCCATATTCGCTGGTCACACCCATTATGGCGAAACCACCCAAATCGACGGCATACCCGTTTACACCACCAGCGCATCATCGTATCCGCTCTACGGAGGCACATCGGGCTACCTGTCGATCACCGTCAATCCCGACGGCACATGGAAAGCCACCCCACGCCCCTTAGAATAACTGCGGACCACAATCACCAACGTGGGGCGGACGCAATATTTCGCGTCCGCCCCACAAAGGCTTCCCCTGCCACAATAACGTGGCACGAAATGTTAACCCTCCACCAGGGTCATACCCTTTTTGAGTGCCTCCTCATTCATGGGAAGCAGATTCCAGTGGCGTTCAGGGAGCGTCTTCTTCAGGCCTTTCAGCACATTGTCGATGCTCACCACCGGCTTAATCTTCAAGTAGGCGCCAAGCACTATCATATTGAAAGCCTTACTGTTCTTCATATCAAACGAAGCCTCCATCGCATGAATGCAGTGCACCTTAATGTCGGTGCGTGTGGGAGGCTGGTGTATGCCGTAGCTGTCGTAAATCAGCACCCCACCCGGCTTCACCTTGCTCTCAAAGCGGTCGAGACTCTGCTGATTGAGCACGATGGCGGTGTCGTACATATTGAGGATTGGCGAACTGATGCGGTCATCGCTCAAAATCACGGTCACATTCGCCGTGCCGCCACGCTGTTCGGGTCCGTATGATGGCATCCAAGTGATTTCCTTATTGTCCATCAATCCAGAATAAGCCAAAATCTTGCCCATACTGAGCACACCTTGTCCGCCGAATCCGGCTATAATCAATTCTTCCTTCATTGCGCTTATTCTTTATTTATTGTCGTTGTTGTCGGCTACGTTTTTCAAATCGCCCAACGGATATTTCTTAAACATATTCTCCGCCATCCAATTGTTGGCCTGCTCCGGAGTCATTTTCCACCCTGAGCTGCAAGTGCTCACAATCTCCACCACCGAGGTGCCCTCGCCCTGCATACTGTTTTCAAACGCCCGTCTGATGGCAGCTTTAGCTTTACGCACAGCAGCCGGGGTGTGCACACTCTGGCGCGTCACATAGCAAGTGCCGTCGAGCTGGGCAAGCAGCGGAGTGATGGAGAGCGGATAGCCATTCAAGTCCACACGCCTGCCGTAGGGACAAGTGGCGGTTTTTTGGCCAAGGAGCGTGGTGGGCGCCATTTGTCCGCCCGTCATACCATAGATGGCATTATTGATAAAGATAATGGCAATGTTCTCGCCACGGTTGCACGCATGAATCGACTCGCACGTGCCTATGGCGGCAAAGTCGCCATCACCTTGATAAGTAAACACCAGCTTGTCGGGCATCAGTCGCTTCACAGCCGTAGCCATAGCGGTGGCACGGCCGTGGGCTGCCTCAAGCCAGTCGATATCCACATAATTGTAGGCAAACACCGCGCAGCCCACTGGCGACACGCCAATGGCATACTCCGTGGCGCCCATCTCCTCAATGATTTCCGCCACTAATTTGTGCACCACGCCATGACTGCAGCCAGGGCAATAGTGCATATTGTTGTCGTTGAGCAGAGTAGGCTTCTTATACACCCTGTTCTGCGGTTGAATAATATCTTTCAGTTCCATAGCCATTACTTCTTAGTGATGAATTTCTCTTTCAGCGCATCGAGCACCTCGTCGGGCGTGGGCACATTGCCGCCCATGCGTCCGTAATGCTCCACAGGCTTGCCACATTCTATGGCGAGTTTCACATCTTCAATCATCTGTCCGGCGTCAAGTTCCACCACCAGCAGCCCCTTGGCAGAGGCAGCGGCCTGGCGGATTTGCTCAACAGGGAAAGGCCACAGCGTGATAGGGCGCGCCAGACCCACCTTCAGGCCCTGCTCCCGCGCCGTCTCCATCGTCTTCATGGCAATGCGCGCTTGGCTGCCGAAAGCCACAATCAGATAGTCGCAGTCGGTGGTGTTCACCAGTTCGCAGCGCGATTCGTTTTGCTCAATTTCCTTGTAGGTGCGCTGAAGCCGGCGGTTAATCTCCTCCATCTTGTCGTCGTCGAGCTCAAGCGAAGTGATAATGTTTTTGGGGCGCATACCCTTTCGGCCGTTCACAGCCCATGGACAATCGCGGCGAATCTCATCTTCGGTGCGGCGTGGGCGCTGCGGTGGCAGCACCACCTTCTCCATCATCTGCCCGATCACACCGTCGGCAAGAATAATCGACACACAGCGATACTTAAACGCCAAGTCCCAGCCGAGACCCACAAAGTCGGCCATTTCCTGCACGCTGCTCGGCGCCAGCACTATCATGTGGTAGTCGCCATGGCCGCCGCCCTTGGTGGCCTGGAAATAATCGGCCTGCGATGGGTGGATAGTGCCCAGACCCGGGCCGCCACGCATCACATTCACCAGCAAGGCAGGCACCTCGCTTGCCGCCATATACGACACCCCCTCCTGCATCAGGCTGAAGCCCGGACTTGAGGTAGATGTCATCACCGCCTTTCCACAGGAGGCGCCAGCATACACCATATTGATTGCAGCCACTTCGCTCTCGGCTTGCAGCACCACCATGCCGGTGGTGTCCCATGGCATTTCAGCCTCCAGACATTCAAGCACTTCCGACTGCGGAGTAATAGGATAGCCAAAATAGCCGTCGGCGCCATATCGAATGGCAGCCATAGCCAAGGCATCATTACCCTTCATCAATTTCACTTCTTCGTTCATATATAATCGAGATGAGTATGTAGATTATTTTTCTTTCTTGTTATTTTTCCACCACGCGATACACCTCAATGCAGGCGTCGGGGCACACCAATGCACAGCTCTGACAGCCGATGCACTTCTCTGCCGCCGCCATATAGGCAAAATGATAACCGCGATTGTTCACTTCTTTTTTCTGAAGGTCGAGCACCCCCGTAGGGCAAGCCACCACGCAAAGGTTGCAGCCTTTGCATCGCTCTGTGTTCACGACCACAGCACCGTGTATTTTAGCCATAAGCTATTCGTTAGATAATTTTTCGTTAATTCTCACAAATTTACAAAAATATATGCTGTTTTCCCTCGCTTCGCCCCACTTTTTCACTACATTAACCAATTTCGCATTTTTTCACACACCGCACGCCACAAATCACCAACCACGAATCCACACGAAAAATCTATTGCATTCGTCATCCTTCCATATCATCATCACTGATGAATGATGCAAAATAAATCGATGTTCTAAATTCTTTTTATTAATCTTCTCACCTTCACCATGAGTCTTAAAGCAGGAATGATGCAAGGGTGCTGCAAGGCAGCGAGAAGCATGCGCTGATTATAATCTTCACCATGAAAAGGTATCGCGCCAAGAGCCTTCAAGCGCTCAGACACAGATGTCACTTCCTCCAATCTCATATCACTTCGTAGAACTTGAGTGGCAAGGAAAAACACCAATAAGCATATTATTGGCTTTGGGTTAAAGCCATTAGCAGAAAGTTTAGACACTTCTTCTATGCACTGGTCGCGCCATAGATGTGCGACTTTAGCTTTTCTTGATTTAAAGAATGTGTAGTGGAATACGGATGAATCACATGGTAATAGCACTTTGTGCCTAAGCATTTCACACGAATGTTTTTCGACAGGATAATGGCATTAAACAACACATCTTCAGTGTTTGTCAAAGAGGTGTTAAACCTTATTGAATAAGTATCGATCACCTGTTTCCGATATATGCATTGCCAAGCCGACTGTATAAGATGCTTGCAGTTGTTGCTTAATCCGCTCCATACTACCGAATTTTCTTTCTGCAAGCTCAAGTCATGGCGTGAGCCTACCATTTCATCTTCTTCCACACCTTGCCATTCAAAGGACAGCAGGTCGGTTTCGGGGTCGAGGAAATGGTCCATCAGATAGGCATAGGCGCCGTCGGCTATCAAGTCGTCGGGGTCGGCGAAACCTATCCATGTGCCCCGGGCAGCATCGATTCCTGCATTTCGTGCTGCCGACACTCCGCCGTTCTGCTGGTTGATAAGCAGGCGGTGGCGCGGATCACGGTCCACAAAGCGCTGCAGAATGTCGGGCGTGGCGTCTGTGCTGCCGTCGTTCACAAAAATCACCTCATAGTCGTCGTGCCTGCCCCACTGCTTTTCTGTGCAGCACAGGAAATTGTGGAGATACTGTGCCACATTATAGCAAGGCACAATCACCGAAAGCGTAATAAGTTGGTCATCAGTTTTCATCATTCCCCTTTATCTAATAAAAACCGATTTCCCCAAAATGCCATACCAAAGAGGAAAAACACAACCGTTTTCTTCACTTTACCACCATTCCAATGCTTATAGATGCCACGGATCAACACATTCTTGCCATATTTCATATAGTCAAGCGGATTCACGCCGGCATTTTCCCAAGCCAAATTCATTTCTCGAACAGCAAAAAGAAGCTCCGTGAAGTAGTATCTGAAAGAAGGCAACTGATCCAATATCTCATCAGCGATGCCACACATGCTGGTATAGGCACGCTCTTGATGCGAATGAGCCATAATGCCATTGGGATTGCGCCTGTAGAAGAAAATTTCTTCTGGGATATAGGAATAGCTATTAATATGTTTAGCCACCCTAAACGACCACTCATCATCTTCATGGATAATCCCAGGCTTGAAGAAGAGATGGTTTTCATTGACGAACTTTCGGCTTACCATGCGGCCATTAGCCATTAATCCGAGCTGACGGCCATACAAAATTGAGCGGCATTTCCTACCCTCCATATAGAGGGGCACATGAAAATAGTCAACAAAATCATGGAGGTAACGATTCATTTTCGGGTCATCGCTCCACATTCCGCACTGCACAAAATCCACGCCTGGGTGAAGGCGTGTCTGTTCTTCCAGCAGCGCGATGCAATTGGGCGTCACCTTATCGTCGCTGTCGAGGAAGAAAAGGTAGTGGCCATTGGCTGCGCGAATGCCCGAATTGCGCGCCTCGCTCAGTCCCATATTAGCCGAATGTGTGACAATACGCACCTCTATGCCACAGCCAGAGGAGCCGTAGCGCTCAGCATCGCAGTGCTGCAAACGCACCAAGCCATTGCGAGCAATACATGCCCGCACTTTTGCCATGCTGTCGTCGGTTCCGCAATCATCTATCACAATGATTTCGAAATCCTTATAAGTTTGGTTGAATAGGCTTTGTATGCACTCAGCCACATATTCAGCCACATTATAAACCGGTACTATAACCGAAATTCTTCTTTCTGACTCACCTTCAGTCTTTGAAACCGAATCTGCACCTACGGTGTGGTGGTTTTCCGAAAGAGCAACCTCATTTTTACCCCCCCCTATTTGCTTTAATAAGCTCATTATCAATCATTTACTATACGTCAAATTTTCTTCCAATCACTGCAAGCAACCTAGTCTCGAACCAGTTACGGCCGAAATACGGAAGAACACACTATTTATTTCCTATACAATTTTAAAAAAGATAGTCAGTTATCAGCTTAAACCTGGTTTTATTCGATATATAATACGCGGATTGGTATTTATCTACACAAGGAAATTAGTTAAGAGCGCTTTTTGTCGAGGGCTTCTTTCACTTTGGCGTAACTCTTCATTTCAGCGATTTCTTCTGGGTCGAACTCCACATCGAAGGCCTCCTCCAGCTCTGAAATGAGCATCAAGTGGTGGAGCGAGTCCCAGTTTTCACACGAGTCCTGCGAGCAGGAGGTGTCGATATCAGAGGTGTCGAACACCTCTTTCATAATTTCAAGAATTTTATTTTCCATATTTTTTTGAGAATCGGTAGTATTTTTTGATTTGAAAATTATGGTTGAGTGTCACCTTGTAGGTAGTGCCCGTCTTGGTCTGGCTCACAGGCTCACCGCCCACTTCGCCCCAGAAGTCCTTCACCTGGCCATTCTTCGATGTGGGCAAATAGGAGGTTGAAAGCTGCTTATAGCCCATTTCAGCCAGCATCTGGAACATATAGTTCACAAAGGCGTACTGAATGCCCTTGCCCAGCACACGGCAACTGAGCAGCAGCGTGTTCACATCGGCCTTGTCGGCGCCAGTGGGCACCACGATCATCACGCCCGATATGCCATAGCTGCCAAAGCGGTCGCTCACGCTCATGCACCAAATCATAGCGCCATCGTCGAGCATCTTGCGGAGGCCGGTCTGCGTGTAGCGCCGGGTGGTGAGGTTGAACTGATTGGTTTTCTGTGTGAGTTGAGCAATGCGCGGCAGATTGTAGTCGTTGGCCTTTTCCACCCTGATTTCCATGTCGAGACTGCGGAGAAAGTCGTCGAAGTGTGCAAATCGCTTCTGTTCCGACTTGCGTTTGGCATTGGCCTTATACTGGTTCACCTTGTCGGCATCGTCGGAAGTGAGCTCATAGATGCGGAAATAGTCCTTCACCAGCTGCTGGAAGAAATCCACCAGCTCATAGGGCTTGCTTGGGAAGTCGGGCACCTCCACCATAGGCAGCATCTGCTTCACCAGTTCGCGCTCGGTGGGGCTGTCGTCAACAAACACCATACTGTCGAGCCCTATGTTGAGTTCCTCTGCCAGCTCCTTGATGTTGGTAGCCTTGTCTTGCCAGTTGATTCGGTAAGCGCTGATGTGCTCCTGGTTCAGCACCATAAACGGATTGTTGCGCCACACGTCGAGCACATCGGCCTCGTTGTTTTTGCTGCACACGGTGAGAATCACGCCATTTTTGCTCAGTTCCACCAGTCCCTGCTGCCAATATAGGAAAGCATTGCCGGGGTAGTCACCCCCCACCTTAATGCCACCGGGTCCTTGTTCGCCAAGAATACCGCCCCAAATGGTGTTGTCGAGGTCGAGCACCAGGCATTTCTTGCGGTTGAACATCAGTTCAGCCTCAATGTGCTGCCACCACAGCTTGAAATCTTTCGCCAACTTTGGATTGAGCAGCGACTGCGACACGAAATAGTATTTCCAACTCACGAGTTGGTCGGAAGCATACTGCATCGTAAATTCGCCAAAGTCAACCACCTTCACCTGCTGGTGCTCCTGCGCCAGGCGGCGGGCGGTGATGTCGAATTTGTCGATAGCGTCGAGCACAGCCATGTCGCCCGTTTCGAGCTTTAGATCCACCAGATTTTCAAGTGTGAATATCACAAAGGGCTTGTTCACTATCCGGCTGCACACAAGCTGCAGCTTTTCGGTGATGAAGTTGATTTCCTGCGCCAGCACGGAGCTGTTGAATTTCACAGGCACCTGGTAGAACCAGATGAAGCCATCGGCGCTCACGGGCACCTCGCTCACATCGTCGTAGCCAGAGAAGGCGGTAGTCTTTTCATCGAAAAAAGCCTCTACCGTGTTGTTTCTAAAGACGAACCATTTCATTGTTGCACAATTTCAATTAAGCCAATGTTCTTGTTGTAGAAAAACTGCACCTTCTTGCCTCCAAAAGCCACCGCCACAGCGGCATCTCCTAAGGGGAAAATACGTTTTTGCTGTAATTCAGCAGCCGCTTGGGCCAAGTCGCGCGCCTCATAGCAGGTGTGATAGGGTGCCACGCCGTTTTTGCGGAGACACTGGTTCACCGGCGAATCGGCATCTACCGGTTCGAGTAGCTCCACGGTGGGCATATTTGCCTTGGTAAGGAAGCATATATTCACGTTCTGAATGGGGTCGAACACGGTCGGGGTTTGCTCATAGCCAGCATCGGTATAGAATTTCGCGGTCTTCTCAATAGAGAAAACTGCCATGCCTATATGATGAAATTTTAAGCTGTCGGTCATTGTGGTGGATAATAATAGATAATATTATAGTAGTTACGGTTTAGAACACCTTTTTTGCCGGGCAGCCGAGATAGGTGTGGCCATCTTTAGTGTTGGCCATGATGATGGAGCCTGCCGCTATGGTGGTGTCGTGCCCCACGGTGAGTCCTTGAAGCACCACCGCTCCGGAGCCCACTAAATTGCCATCGCCAATGGTCACTTTTCCCGAAATTCTGGCACCGGGCATCAGGCTATTATAGCAGCCGAAGGTGCTGTCGTGCCCCACGGTGGTGTAACCCACAAACATATTGAAGTCGCCCATGCTCACATTGCATGAGAAATAGCTGCCCACGCTCACCACATTGCCTTTGCCCAGACGCACATTGCCAGGGTCGAGCCAATTGGTGTCGGGTGAAATAATATTTGGATACTGAATAAACTCATTGTGAATTTGCGCCACCACCTTTTTCAGTGAAGCGGGTGCACCTAATGCCACCACCACGCTCAGCGGGCGGTTCACTGCATTGAGGTCGGAAATGCCTCCAAGAATTTTCCCATAGTCCACGCGTGAGCCTTTCTCAAGGCCATCGTCGTAGAACCCCACAAAATTCCATGTAGGCTCCTTTGAATTAATGTTATTTAAGAGGCAAGCCACTTCACGGCCAAAGCCTCCTGCGCCAAAAATAGCTATATCTTTTAGGTTCATTTTAAAATTTTACGCATAGCCCCCACACTTCTCATCAATCTTGGACTATTAAATAAAGTCCGCAGCATGCTCCACTTCCTGCCAGGGAATTCTCTTGCATCAAGTTTGGGCAGCGGCAACAGACCTTCGTAGTTAAGCCGACTGTAAAACGTTTTGAGCACTCCGGCTTTTAACGCGCGGAAAACACCAAAATACAAAAAACTGTCGCGGCGCGAAGCTAACCGTGAATATGCGGAAGCGTCGAGTTTGGCTCTGTGCTTCTCTATCACAGCGTCGGTCTGGCGGTAAGCATAAATGTAGTCGTCAATGAGCCGGAGCCTATGCTCCACATCGGTGCTGTGCATGATGCTGCTCTTACGCTGCACATAGAAATAGCAAATGGCGTCAATCTTAGCCAGACGCTGAGCCTTGAGTATCACATCGGGAGTGTATGCGGCATCTTCCAGCATATGGCCTTCTGGAAAACGGATATGCTCTTTCTGTATCAACTCGCGCTTTGTGATATACCACCACACCGGACCCTGCATCCAGTGGGTCGACAAATACGCTGCACCCGATTGCACATTCACCTCTTGCCTGAAATAATTTTTCACAGAGGGCTGAAGTTCGTCTTCCTCCACTTCCTTTGAGCAAAATGCCAGCAAGTCAAGACAATTGCTTTGCGCAATCTCCACCAACTTCCGTAAGCAGTAAGGCGTAACATAATCATCGCCATCTACCAGCCACACATATTCGCCCTGAGCCAAGTCAAGACCAGTATTGCGTGCGGCGCTCAATCCACCATTACGCTGGTGCACCACCTGCACTTGGGGATAATTGGCGGCGTAGCGGTCGCATATTTCACCAGTGGTGTCGGTAGAGCCATCGTCCACGGCTATCACTTCATACTCTGCCGCGCTGAGGTCCTGTTCCACCAATGAGTCGAGACATCTCACCAGAAAGTCAGCCACATTATAACATGGAACCACCACCGAAAGTTTCTTCATATAATTACAGTCAAGTTTTAAATTTCTGCAAATTTACGAAAATTTCTACACATTACCCTACTGTGTAGAACATTAAGCGCACAAAAATGACTGTAAAAATCAGTTAACGTTTAAAAAAAAAAAAAAAAATAGGTTATTTTTAGGATTTTAAGTACCAAAACACATATAAGCGCGAAAGCATCAACAGTAGCGACGCAGCCTGCCTGCAGAGCACTGAAAAAGCGGCCATTTTACAGTGCTCTGCAGGCAGGTCGCGTCGCTGCTGTGTAATCAGCATCTATGCCTTAGCGCCAAATGTAGGTGGAAAGGCTCTCCATACCTAAATAGTAAGCCTTCACCTTAATTATCTTCACCGAAGCATCAACAGGAACGGGTGCTGTCCACACTGACGACGAGGTGGTGGGTTCCGACCCATCGAGCGTGTAATGCACCTCTTCACAACCGTACCGGGTGTTGACGAGTAGTTTGCCATTCTCCACCTTTGCGCCGGGCTGACCCAAATGGAAATGGTAGCCCAACTGGCTGACCACGCCAAGCTCCTTGCCCACCTTCGCATTATAGAGGGCACGGGCTGAGATAAACGACTGCGGAAGCGCGTCGTCCCATTCAGGTTTGGCATTCCAGCCACGGTGAGCCAAGCCAAAGATTTTGGGAAGCATATAGCTCTGCACCTGATTGAATGAGCGAATGGTCTCGGCCCACAGATGGCCTTCCACACCGATAATGTTTTGAGGCTTCTCAAGCGAGGTCTTACCGTCAGAGGCTTTCAGCACATCAAGTGCGTGGCCATCGTAGGCATAGCGCTCAGAGCGATACACATTGAGAGGCTGCGCATACCACGAAGAATATTCATCTACATGTCCGCCCCAATGAAGACCCTTATCGTACTGATGCCAAGTGTAGGCCATATCCACATAGAAGTTGGTCACATTTGAAATCACAGTAGGATAACCTGCATTGGCCAAGAGGTATGGCACATTGGCACGGCTGCCCACAGTGCTCCAGGCGTTCACCATGCCAAACCGCGGTGCCACCTCTGCATTGTGCCAGTCGGGGTGGTTGATGCCCACTTCTTGCCAGCCACCCACCTTGATGCCTTTCTGTGCCAGATACGCCGACACACGTCGCATATAGTATTCACTCACCTCATGGGTGGTTTTCATTCCTTTCTCTTTCATGAAAGCAGCCACGTCTGGCGAGGCCTCCCATGAGCCCTTGGGCACTTCATCACCGCCAAGATGCACCATGTCGAGCTTGAGCCCGGCATCTTTCCATATATTTTCCAGTTCGTCCACCACCTTAAATACAAAGCGGTAAACGCCCTCATGCGCTAAGTTGAGCACATTGTCGTGGTAGTCCTGTGCCGAAGTGTAAACACTCTTGTCGGCATCGTCCCACAACTTATATTGTTCGGCAAGAGCCATATCGGTGGCGGCGTACTTGCGGAAGCGTGCCTTCATCGCCACAATGGCGGCGCGGGCATGCCCTGGTGTTTCAATTTCGGGCACTATCTTCACGCCCCGTGAAGTGGCATACTTCAGCAATTCTATCATTTGCGCGCGAGTGTAGTAGCCATTAGCGCTTTGGGTAAGGTCGTTGGGATTGCCGTTGCCATCGTAAACGGGGGCAAGGAATTCCTCCTCATCAAGTGTGCAGCCACGGCGCGAGGCCACCTGGGTGAGTTCAGGAAGACCGGGGATTTCCAGTCGCCAGGCCTCGTCGTCGGTGATATGGAAGCGGAACACATTTAATTTATAGTAAGCCAAAAGGTCGATCACACGCTTCACATTGTCGAAAGTGGTGAAATTTCGTGCCACATCAAGCATAAAGCCACGGTGGCCGAAGTCGGGGCTGTCTTTTATCACGGCGTTCTCCATGCGGCGAGCCTTGCTATGGTCGAGTGCGGCAATCAGCGTCTTCACACCGTTCATTGCTCCAGCGAGCGTGCCAGCCGAAATCGTCACCGCGCCATTATCCACCGTCATTTCATACGCCTCGCCGGTAAGCGATTTGCTTGCAACAAAGGAAATGGTGGTTTGTGGATTGCCTGTTGCATAGATGCCGCGCTTACCCAGCTGCTCCACCATATAGCGCTTGGCAGCGGCAAACTTGCCCCACTTCACACTCACCACATTACCTATCTGTGTGAATCCGCCTGTGAGCGTCACACTTTTGGGCATGGGGAAGATATCGTAGCAGTGGGCGGGAGCTTGCGCCTGCTGAAGTTCCTGATTGAGGGCATACACACGGGGGCCATCGGGATAATCGTTGGGGCGGTCTTGAAACTGCCAAGGTTGATCGAGCGGAGCCACTTGAATTTTCACCGCCAAAGGCGAATGGGTGTCGCCGTTCATCACCACGTGGCCGCCCATAGGAGTGTAGCAGATGTTCACCAGCGAGCCGCGAGTAAGCATATCCACCACCATTGAGTCGCCAGGGGCAAGGGTGTGATAGCGCTGGTTGGGCGTCACCTGATAATAGGTGGTGCTCACCTCCTTAATATCCACGGGAAGCGAGTCGGAGAGTTTCAAACGGCGCGAGAACTGGTTGAAATAAAATTGCCAGTTCTTTTCAAGGGGTTTTGCACTCACGTTCTTAATCACAAAGCGCGAACTGTAAAATCCTTTTTCAGCGTTATTGCGCCCCATTTCCCATCGCACATAAATAGGCGATGTCTGAGCCATTGCCGAGAGAGTCACGGCTGTGGTGGTCAACAAAGAAAGTAACTTTTTCATTTATATATTTAGTTTTTTATGTCAATAGAAGAAATTAGAAGTTAGAAATTAGAAATTAGAAATTAGAAGTTAGAAGTTAGAGGTTAGAGGTTAGGGGTTAGGGGTTAGGGGTTAGGGGTTAGAGGTTATGAGCTTTGCCTATTATGCCTACGAGCCACCAAGCCTAATTTCTAATTTCTAATTTCTATCTTCTCTTCTATATGGTCAAGAAGATTTGAGCAGGCATCTTCCAGCAAGTCGAGCACCAGTTCAAAACCCTCAGCACCCTCATAAAAGGGATCGGGCACATAATCGTAGTGGGGGAAACGGCGAATATAGCGGCCCATCATATCTATTTTTGCCACCTCTTCGGGCGAAGCTGCCATCATGCGCAGGTCGCTCACATTGCTGCTGTCCATACCCACTATCAAGTCGAAGTCGGCTAAATCGCTTCCCGTCACCCTTCTGGCACGGTGGGTTAGCTGATAGCCTCGCTTGCTGGCGGCTCTCCGCATTCGTGGGTCAGGCAAATCGCCTGCATGGCCTCCGTAAGTGCCCGCTGAATCCACCTCTATTTTGTCCGACAGCCCACGCTGCGCCACCAAATGCTCCATCACATGCTGCGCCAAAGGCGACCGGCAGATATTGCCCAAGCACACCATCAGCACTCTGAACTTCCTATTGCCTGAAGTAGGATTAGTGTCAATTCTTTTCATCATCACAAAGATAAGAATTTTTCAGCAATCACCAAACCTCACCTTCCCTCATTAATATATATATAAATAAAATGTGTGCGCCCAGGAATCAGCATGCTAAAGCTGCACAGCAAACGACGCTCCACAAGTCAGCGTGTTCATCCACTCCTTGCTGCCTACTGTGTGGGAAGGCTGAAGATTGTAATCCACAAAAAACCTCACGCCATAATGCGCCGTCACCTTGAAGGTGGCGCTCAGGCCACTGCCAAAGCACACGCCATTTCGCGCACCCACCACCATATCGGAAAGGCGAAGCTGCGGATAGTGCACCACTCCGCTCAAAAGTTTTGTGCCAATTTGCCACCGTGCCGACAAAGGATATGAGAGATAGCAGCCAGCGGCAAATGCCAAGGCATCAAACCGATGGTCTTCTGCGTGTTTTTCGTTGAGAATCAAGGCGGTGTTAGAAATGGCGAAACGTGCGCCCACACCGATGTAGGGATTGAAGAAGTAAGCGCCTTCCACACCTACCGACGACCCTGATGAAGTGCGGAACTCATTGTTCTCGTCGATGTCGTATTTGCTTAAAGGCACGTTCATACCCAAGTATAGACTAAAAAACGACGGCGACTTCATATTATCGAACTGCTGAGCCTCATCAATGGCGTTGAGGCCCTTGTCCTTAAATATAAGGTCGGCGAGCCAATAGCCCAATTCAGCCGACAGCACCCCCACGCCAGCACCCGTGAGCACATCGCTCAGCCAATGCTTATTGTTGGCCATTCGCATCAGCCCTGTGCCAGTGGCCATGGCGTAGGCACCGATACCCACCCAAGGGCTTTTATGCCCATACTCCTTGGTGAGCATCGTGGCTGCCATAAAAGCCATGGCGGTATGCCCCGAAGGAAATGAGTGCTTGTTCGAACCATCGGGGCGCTCAACTTCGGTGGTGAGTTTCAGTGTGTGAACCACACCACCCATCAGCGCCGCTGAGAAGGCGTCTGACACCAACATTCGCCCCCACGAACTTCTGCTCTCCACGCCTGCCACCTTCAGCGCCAGCATCACAGCCACGGGCGAGAACTGCATATAGTCATCAACATGGTGGTTAAACCTCGACATATAGTCGTTACGCAAGCCGCGGAAATGGGTATCCTCTCCTTTCACGATCAGTCCGGCCACCACCAAAGGCGCCCCACTATAGACTATCTGTGAGAGATGAGTGGTGAAATTAGTGCTGAGGTGGATAGCCTTTACGGTGTCGGGGTGGCAGATGAGCGCGCTGTCGGGGGCTGGATCTGTGCCTAAGCTGTCGGTTTGTGCCACAGCTTGAGAAAAATGAGCAAAGGCCAACATCATAGCGATAACCAACCGCATGGCCATGCCACAAGCATATTTTATATTCACTATATTAATAATGTGTATTGTATTCATAAATTTGCTAAACGCATTTTCCCTGTTGCCATCAGCACTCATTCAAAAAGTACACCGAAAAGCAGTGCACGTCATCATGATGGCTATAAGCAATGTGCCACCCGTGATAATCACTATAATCTTCATTGGCGGTGAGGAGTAGCAAATTTTTCACTTGTAGAGCATCACGATGCTGCCGGCGGTGATGAGCAAAGCACCGGTCACCACCTTGGCATTGAACGGCTCTTTGAGAAACATAAACGAGAGGCATATCGTGATCACCACACTCAACTTGTCGATTGGGGCCACTCGCGACACATCGCCCAGCTGCAGTGCCTTGAAATAGAACAGCCACGACAGACCAGTGGCGCATCCCGACAGTATCAGAAACACCCAAGTGTGCGACGGAATGTTTTTCACCTCGCTCACATGGTTGCCCACTAACGCTATTCCCCAGGTGATCAGCAGAATCACGGTGGTGCGAATGGCGGTGGCAAGGTCTGAATTAATGTCTTTCACTCCAATCTTGGCGAAGATTGCCGTGAGTGCGGCAAAGAAGGCTGAAAGTAAGGCATAATACTTCCACATCGTTTTCTGTGTTTTTAAAAACCTTTACAAAATTATATAAAATGTGTCAGACTATTTGACGTTGCTGCCAAAAATTAGCCGAACAGCATTACGCAGGTGTGAGGAATGTATGACGTTCACCAGAGGCCTTAGTGCCACGCCATAAACGATTTCATCTGCCATGGCTGGCAGTTTTATTTGGTCAAATGCTGAAATGATATTAATTTTGCATTTAATTCAGTATTTTGATATAAAAGACACTCACATATATGTTTGAAAATTTATCCGAGAAACTCGAAAGGTCGTTTAAGGTCTTGAGAGGACAAGGCAAGATTTCGGAAATCAACGTTGCCGAAACAATGAAGGAAGTGCGTCGCGCCCTCGTCGATGCCGATGTTAACTACAAGGTGGCAAAGGAATTCACTAACCGCGTGAAGAACGAAGCCCTTGGCCGCAATGTGATCAACGCATTGAAGCCTAACGAACTGATGGTGAAAATCGTTCACGATGAGCTGGTGAAGCTCATGGGCGGCGAAGAGGCTCCCTTCAGTCTGGAAGGTAAGCCCGCTGTGGTGCTGATGTCGGGTCTGCAAGGTTCTGGTAAAACCACTTTCGCCTCCAAACTGGCCAACAAGCTCAAGCAGGAAAAGGGCAAGAAGCCTCTGCTGGTGGCATGCGACGTTTACCGCCCTGCCGCTATTGAGCAGCTCAAAGTGAATGGTGAAAAGGTGGGCGTGCCTGTGTATAGCGAGCCCGACAGCAAAGACCCCGTGAGCATTGCACTGAACGGTATTCAGCACGCTAAAGCCAATGGCAACGACGTGGTGATTGTGGATACCGCCGGCCGTCTGGCTGTGGACGAGCAGATGATGAACGAAATTGAAGCCATCAAAAAAGCCATCAACCCTACCGAAACGCTCTTTGTGGTAGATTCCATGACTGGTCAGGACGCTGTGAACACCGCCAAGGCGTTCAACGAGCGCATCGACTTCGATGGCGTGGTGCTCACCAAGCTCGACGGCGACACCCGCGGTGGTGCGGCACTCTCTATCCGCGCCGTGGTTGACAAGCCTATCAAATTCGTGAGCACGGGCGAAGGCGTGGACAAGAACACGCTCGACCCATTCCGCCCACAAGGTATGGCCGACCGTATCTTGGGTATGGGCGACATCGTGAGCTTCGTTGACCGTATGCAGCAGCAATACGACGAGAACGAGGCAAAGAAACTGGAGGCAAAGCTCCGCAAAAACACTTTCGACTTCAACGACTTCAAAAACCAAATTGCCAGCATCAAGAAGATGGGTAACCTGAAAGACCTTGCTTCTATGATTCCTGGTGTGGGCAAAGCGCTGAAAGACGTGGATATCAAGGACGATGCTTTCAAGAGCATTGAAGCCATCATCGACTCAATGACTCCCTACGAGCGCGAGCACCCAGAAGTACTGCTCACGGGTCGTGACAGCGGACACCGCCGCAAACGTTTAGCATCGGGCTCTGGCACAAAGATCGAAGAGGTGAACCGACTGCTGAAGCAGTTCGACGCCACTCGCAAAATGATGCACAGCGTGGCCACCAAAAACCCAATGCAAATGCTCAAAGGCATGCGCCGAAAATAAGAAATTAGAAATTAGACGTTAGAAGGAAGAAAATGGTAGGGACGCGGCATGCCGCGTCCGCCCCACAAAAGGAAATAGGAAATTAGACGTTAGAAGTTAGATATTAGAAGTTAGAGACTTCGTGCATTAACACCAATGGCAATCGTCCTAACTTCCAAACTTCGTAAACTTCTTAACTTCCAAACGACACAGCTATCGTCTTAACTTCCAAACTTCGTAAACTTCTTAACTTCCAAATAACAAACCTCATCTTCATCAACAATGGTCCTGATCGACGGAAAAGAAACAGCAAAAGAAATCAAGCAAGAAATTGCCCAAGAAGTAAAAAAAATGGTTGAAGCCGGCCAGAAACAGCCTCATCTGGCTGCCATCTTAGTAGGGCACGACGGCGGCAGCGAAACCTACGTGGCCAACAAAGTGAAGGCTTGCGCTGAATGTGGGTTCAAGCCCACTCTTATCCGATTTGAGGACAGCGTAAGCGAAGACGAACTGCTCCAGGCCATCGACAAGCTCAACCACGACAGCGATGTGGACGGATTCATCGTGCAGCTGCCACTCCCACGCCACATCGACGAGCAAAAAGTGATCGAGGCCATCGACTATAAGAAAGACGTGGACGGCTTCCACCCCATCAATGTGGGCCGAATGTCAATAGGGCTGCCCTGCTTCCGCTCCGCCACACCGCAAGGCATACTCACACTGCTCGAGCGCTATGGCATCGAAACCAGTGGCAAGCATTGTGTGGTGCTTGGGCGCAGCAACATCGTGGGTAAGCCCGTGGCACAGATGCTTCTGCAAAAAGACACTCCGGGCAACTGCACCGTCACCGTTTGCCATAGCGCCACCGAAGACCTTCCACGCCAGTGCCGCCGAGCCGATATCCTCATCGCAGCCATCGGCCAGCCCCACTTCGTGAAGGCCGACATGGTGAAAAAAGGCGTGGTAGTGATTGATGTGGGCACCACCCGACTGCCCTCCACCACCACCAAAAGCGGCTTCAAGCTGTATGGCGACGTTGACTTCGACGAAGTGGCGCCACTTTGCAGTTTCATCACCCCCGTGCCAGGCGGCGTAGGCCCCATGACCATCTGCTCCCTAATGAAAAACACCCTGCTGGCAGCCCAGCACAAGATTTACAAATAAACCGGATACTGGTTACTGGATACCTTACGGGGCGCACTTGCCAAATTAGAAGCAAGTGCGCCCCGCATGTTTTTTTGGTTTTCTAAAACGGAAAAAAGTTGTTCTATTTATCACAATGTGTTATATTTTAACACTTTTTAAATACGCAAGAACTTGCGACAATCATCACATTTTATAAATTTGTGAGTGGAAAAATAGAACAATGGAGCATTGGCTCAACATCGTTTTATAAAAAGACCTCTTATTCTATGAAACGGGATTTTATGGAATAACTCACTTAACAATAAACAGTTAATTTTAAAAACAAAAATCATTTTTAACCCCTTAAAAAAACTACTTATGGAACAGTACATTCTCGCACTTGATCAAGGCACAACAAGCTAAAGGGCTATCGTATTCGACCACGACGGTAAAATCTGCTCTGTGGCTCAAAAAGAATTTACCCAAATTTTCCCACACCCAGGATGGGTTGAGCACAATCCTCATGAAATTTGGAGCTCTCAGGCCGCTGTGATAGCTGAGGCCATCACCAGCATCGGCATCAATGGCAAGAACATTGCCGGCATCGGCATCACCAACCAGCGCGAAACCACTATCGTGTGGAACGCCGAAACGGGCGACCCTATCTACAATGCAATTGTGTGGCAAGACCGCCGCACCGCCGAGTTCTGCGATGAGCTGAAGGCAAAAGGCCTCGTTGACAAAATCCGCGAAAAGACGGGCCTGATTATCGACGCCTACTTCAGCGGTACAAAAATCAAATGGATTCTCGACCATGTGGAAGGCGCACGCGAATTAGCCGCACAAGGCAAGCTACGCTTCGGCAATGTGGACTCTTGGCTGGTATGGCAGCTCACCAAGGGCGAAGTGCACGTGACCGATGTGACCAACGCTTCACGCACCATGCTTTTCAACATCAAGGAACTGAAATGGGACGAGGAACTGCTTGAATTGCTCGACATTCCTGCCAATATGCTTCCTGAAGTGAAATCAAGTTCGGAAATCTACGGACACACCAAAACCACCATTTTCGCTCACGAGGTGCCTATCAGCGGTATAGCCGGCGACCAGCAGGCTGCTCTGTTCGGACAAATGTGCACCGAGCCTGGTGCTATCAAAAACACTTACGGCACAGGCTGCTTCGTTATGCTCAACACTGGCGACAAGCCCGTGGTGTCGAAAAACAATCTGCTCACTACCATTGCATGGAAGATTGGCAACACGGTGAACTATGCTCTGGAAGGCTCCATCTATGTGGGTGGCTCTGTGGTGCAATGGCTGCGCGATGGCCTGGGCATCATTAAAAGCTCGAGCGAAGTGGAAGAACTGGCTGCTTCAGTGCCCGACAGCGGTGGTGTGTATTTCGTGCCTGCGCTCACTGGCCTTGCAGCGCCCTACTGGGACGCCTACGCCCGTGGCACCATTGTGGGCATCACCCGTGGCACCACCGCGGCACACATAGCCCGCGCTGCGCTCGATGGCATCGCATTCCAGACTTTAGACATCGCCAACGCCATGGCTAAAGACCTTGGCGCGCCTCTCACCGAACTGAAGGTTGACGGCGGCGCATCGCGCAACAATCTGCTCATGCAGTATCAGGCCGACCTGCTCGGTGTGGAGGTGGTTCGTCCAAAAATCACCGAAACCACTGCCCTTGGCGCAGCCTACCTCGCCGGCTTGGCAGTAGGCTACTGGAAGAACCTCGACGAAATCAAGAAGCAGTGGCAAGTGGAACGCAAGTTCGAGCCTAAGGCATCACCGGCTATCGATGAGGCTAAAAAAGGCTGGGCCGACGCTATGAGCCGCACGCTCTCTAAAAAATAAGCGACAAACCGCAATTGGCTTATAAATCAGCCATTAGCCATGGCAAAGGGCGCAATGTGTGCGAGCTATGTGCATGGCACACACTATTCACGCCACTGCCCTAATGGCTGATTTATATCCATTCACCTCGATGCGTGCAGCAGAACGCGGCTTCTACTGGCACACAAGTGAGGATTACATGATACCTAAAAATTTTTAAAAATCTTACAACTCAACAACTAAATTATGGAAAATTATATTCTTGAATTCATTGGCACACTGGTGCTCGTATTGTTTGGCGACGGCGTTTGCTGCGCATGTTCACACAATAAATGTAAAGCTCAAAATGCAGGCTGGGTAGTGATAGCCATTGGCTGGGGATTGGCAGTGATGATGGGCGCGCTCATCGCAGGCCCTTCGGGCGGTCACCTCAACCCTGCCGTGTCGATTGGTCTGGCAGTGGCTGGCAAGTTCAGTTGGGCGTTAGTTCCTGGCTACATCATTGCCCAGATGCTCGGAGGCTTTGTGGGTGCCATCATCGTTTACATTTTCTACAAAGACCATTTCGACGCCACCGACGACCAAGCCACCAAGCTCGGCGTGTTCTGCACAGCTCCAGCCATCAAGAACACCCCTATCAACTTCTTTGGTGAGTTTGTGGCCACCTTTATGCTGATGTTTGCTATCCTCGTGATTGCACCTTGGTTTGCTGGCAAGGACAATCCTGGAATGGGTCTGCTCCCAATCACTTGGGTAATCACCGCCATCGGTATGTCGCTCGGTGCCACCACTGGTTACGCCATGAACGCAGCCCGCGACCTTGCTCCACGTATCGCCCATGCAGTGCTACCTATCAAGGGTAAAGGCGGCAGCGACTGGGGCTACAGCTGGATTCCTACCGTTGCCCCAATCGTAGGCGCAGTGTGCGCATCGCTTCTTTATGGTGCCATCGCATTCTGCTACGCCCAGTAAGCTGAATTACAAACCTATAAAATAACAACTTAAACAATAACCTGATTACATGATGAAAAAGATAATTTTATCGCTCATTTGTGGCGCAGCAGCCATAGGAGCAGCAGCACAAGTTCATTTCAACGCCGGACTGGAAACGTCGCACCTGTGGCGTGGCCTGGAAGTGTCGTCGGGCGTAGATGTAACAAGCCAGTTCTCGTTCAGCGACAAGGCCAACCATTTCAACATAGGTCTTTGGGGTGGTATGCAAGTCAATAAGGACAAGTATAAGGAGTTCGACTATTTCGCATCTTACAGCATCAAAGGTTTCACGGTGGCATTATGGGACATCTGGAACTTCACCAATGCTGAAGGCGATGCAGCCAAGTGCTTCAACTACAACTGCCACACCACTGGCCGATTCCTCGACTTGAGCTTGGCCTACAATTTTGAGAAGGTGCCACTGAGCCTCTACTGGTCCACCATCATCGCTGGCAGCGACCGCGGCTCCACCAAGGGCGAGTATCGCGACACGCAGCGCTATTCCACTTGGATTCAGGCTTCTTACAAGGTGTATGAAGACGACAAGTTCATCGTCACCCCATCGGTGGCAGGCGACTTTGCTTTCAAGCCCACTTATAACGAAGACGGCAAGAAACGCGAAACCTTCTACGGCGATGAAGGCGGCATCAACGATGTGCGTATCAACGTCACCTACAAGCTGAAAGTGGGCAAGCATGAAATGCCTATCACCGGCACCGCCATGTGGAATCCGCAAGCCAACAAAGGCTACTATGGCGTGAGCATCAACCTGATCAACCTTTAAGCAAATGCTTTTTGCTGCAGCAAATATGCTGTAATTCTCTTAATTAAATGAAGAAGAGTGCCGTGCGCCCCCACACGCCAAAAGGTGGGCATCACACGGCACTCTTCACATTTTCAATCATTTCCAGCCATATTCCAAAGCAAGGAACCGACAATAACGCACATTTTAGGCAAAAATTGTGTGGCAAAATTGTTTTTTCTGTTTTTTCTTTATAATTTTGTGAGTGTTATGAAAAAGATATTTGCAATATTACTTGTGGCAGTGGCTTTTGGCCTGACCGAAGCATGGGCTTCGCCAGAGCCTGTGCCAGCCGTGGCCGAGAATGTTGCTAATGCGGCATCGGTGAAAGGCGGAGTAGGCACAATCTATTTCACCGCCGGCAGCACAGATGCCACTTTCAGCATCTACGCCATCACGGGGCAGCTGCTCAAATCTGTAAAGGTGAGCGCCGACAGCCACATGTCGGTGGATATGCCTAAAGGCTTCTACATCGTGCGCTACAATAGCCAATGGTCGCGCAAGGTGGTGGTGAAGTAGAGAAGATTGAGCGACTGTGCCCACAAAAGAATACGGCACTCCGAGTGGGTGCCCCAAGAAACGAAACGAATAGAGCGCTATCATATAGCCTATCCACAACATCAGTGGGCACTGGCATGATAGCCTTTTTTTGATTTTCACAGCCACATAGCAGTTTTTAGGCAACAACAAACCAAACCTTCCTTATCACGCGTCCATGCTTTTAGCAGAGTTATTTCCATTCGCAAGCACTGTGTTCTACATATTCACAGCATTTTTTGTCATCACCACCATCGGGTGCATCGTGGTTGTGGTGTCGGAAAATCGCAATCCTGTGCGCTCGCTTGCCTGGGTCACCGTGCTGCTGCTGCTCCCCGTGATTGGAATCCTCATCTACCTCTTTTTCGGCAGAAGCCTTAAAAGCGTGATTATGATCACACGCAACAACCGCAAGAAGCTACAGGGGCAGGCATCGCTCAACACCTTAGAGTCGGCCAACCTCAAGCTGTCGGGGTCGAGTCTGCAAATCATCAATTTGGTCAATTCCATTGTGGAGCCGCATTTCTTCGCCGGCAACCATGTGGAGGTGTTCACAGAAGGCAAGGATAAGTTCTCACAACTGAAAGCCGACCTGCTTGCGGCAAAAGAATACATCAATTTCCAGTATTACATTTTTTCTGCCGATGCCATTGGCAAAGAGTTGGCAGAGATTCTCATCAAAAAAGCGCACGAAGGCGTGAAAGTGAGGGTCATCTACGACCATGTGGGCTCGTGGAGCATAGCCTCGTCGTTTTTCAAGCATCTGCGTAGGGA
>JBNMJK010000029.1:0-30145 GCA_050873765.1 Sodaliphilus sp. | reverse complement strand
CATTGAGTCTCACCATATCAAAGTCAGCTATTTTACCGACGATGATTTTCCACAACGTCTTCTGCATGCGTCTGATGCACCAATCCTGCTCTACTCTGTTGGAAACACTGATTTCAATAAATCGCACATTGTGAGCATTGTGGGCACACGCAAGTGTACCGCTTACGGCAAGCACATGTGTGAAAAGATAGTGAAAGAGCTTTCAGAAGCGATTCCCGACATTGTCACAATAAGTGGGTTGGCATTTGGCATCGACATCACCGCACACAATGCATCACTCAAAAGCAATATCCCCACTATTGCCGTACAGGCGTGTGGTCTTAACAAGATATATCCTGCAGAAAATAGAGACGCTGCAGAAAAAATTGTAAACAACGGTGGCTGCATAACCACGGAATACACATCACAAGACGTGCTGCACAAAGGCAATTTTGTGGCACGAAACCGCATTATAGCCGGACTTAGCGACTGCACCATCGTTGTTGAGTCTGCCGAAAAAGGCGGGTCGTTAATCACTGCCAACATTGCCCAAAGCTATAATAGAGATGTGTTTGCTGTGCCTGGCAGAGCCACCGATGAGCTATCAAAAGGATGCAACCAAATGATTCAGCGTAACCAAGCCATGCTGGTCACGTGCGCCAACGACATTGTGGAGGCGCTAAGATGGGAGTCGCAGACTTCAAACCGCTCAGCTCATCAACTCGACATTTTCCCCACTCTCACAGAGGAGGAACAAGCAGTGGTCAACGTCATCAAAAAAGCTGGTGATATCCACATCAACACCATTACAGAAAAACTCAACATTCCTGTTTATCGAGTGATGAGCACATTAATGCAGCTCGATTTTAAAGGCGTTATCATCAGTATGCCTGGGTGTAGATACACTATGGCATAGTCAATTCCGCTACACAAACCTGCACGTCACGAAGCCATCGTTAAAAATTTCTTTTCAAAACAGAAATGTTGATAATTTTGCACTCTATTTTATTGCTTCTGACATATTTTGTCAGTATCTTTGTTTTTTAAAACCATTAAACATAAAAGCTATGACAAAAAGAATAATCCCTGATTCAGAATTGATTATCAACCCCGATGGATCAGTGTTTCATATCCATCTCCGCCCAGAGCAATTAAGAGACAATATTATCGTATGCGGTGACCCAGCGCGAGTGAATATGATCGCCTCTTATTTCGACTCGATAGAATACGACGTGCAAAGTAGAGAGTTCCACACCATTGCTGGCACATATAATGGAAAACCAGTGATGGCATTGTCGCATGGCATAGGCAGTGACAATATTGATATTGTGATTACCGAACTCGACGCATTGGCTAATATTGACTTTAAAACTCGCACAGTAAATGATCAGCATCGCTCCCTCAACATCGTTAGAATTGGCACTTCCGGTGGATTACAGCCCTATGTGCCTGTTGGCACTCCGGTAATAGCCGCAAAAAGTCTCGGATTTGACGGTGTGCTCAACTATTATGCGGGCCGTAACGAAATATGCGACTTGGAGTTCGAGAAAGAGTTTTGCAAGTTTGTGAAATGGAATCCTTTATTTGCCAAGCCATACGTGGTAGAGTCTGACCCTGGTCTTATTGAGAAGATTGGACGTGACGACATGGTAAGAGGCTACACCATTTCTGCAGTTGGATTCTATGGACCACAAGGACGCGAAGTGCGCCTGCCCCTTGCCGAACCCGAGCTCAACAAACGCATTGAGCAATTCGAATATGAAAACGGGCGAATCACCAACTATGAAATGGAGAGTGCCGCGTTGCAAGGTATGGCCAAGTTAATGGGCCACCATGCCATCACCATCTGCTCCATTATAGCCAACAGGGTAGCCACAAGCGCAAATCCAAATTACAAAACAGCTGTAAACGATTTGGTGAAAACGGTGCTTGACCGACTTCTTGGTGACTAATGGCGCACATATTTCCATTAGATATACCACAATAAAAGAGGGAGCTTGTCGGCTTCCTCTTTTACCTTGGCTTGCCTTTATCCTCAAATGCAAGCTAATTCAAAACGAAATTTCTAAGCCCTGGCTGTAATGCTCTATCACAAGTATAAACACGGGCGAATTGTTTAATGAAATTCACCGTCGATAGTTTCGGACGCGACGGCGTGTTTGTTGACATTTCAAATTTAACTGTAGTAGTCTTTTTCTGCATAGGCACTCTATTTTTTATGATATTCAAAGTTATAACGCATTTGAACTCTATTTATTATATCATAAAATCTTTAAATTTTGGATACTTCAAATAATTAAAGTAATTTTGTAGTAAACAAAATAGACATCATTTTGAAAAATTTTATCACACGCATCATATCAGGAGCAGTGTATGTGGCATTAATATTCTGCGCTGTTTATTTTTTCGACGCAATTCCTGCAATTTTCCTGACATTTTTTGGGATTGTCACAATAATTGGTGTATGGGAAGCAAGTCGCCTCACGGGCAAAGATACCGTCCAGCCCTCCTTTGTGAGATGGATTGATGCCTTTGGCGCAATTGCGGTGTTTTCCACTTTTTATCTCGATGAGAAACTTGGCCACTCACCCATTGGACTAATTCCTGTGCTGTTATACGGCTTGGTGAGAATGAGTGCACAGCTATACATCGTCAAGGTGAACCCTATTTCAAGCGTTCAACAGTCGTTTTTTAATATCTGTTATGTTGCGCTACCCTTGGGCTTAATGAGCAAAATCTGCTTTACCGCCAACCACATGCTGCTGCTCAGCATCTTTATATTCCTGTGGCTTAACGACTCTGGAGCCTACCTCGTAGGGTCGGCAATCGGTAAGCATCGTCTGTTTGAAAGAATATCCCCCAAAAAATCATGGGAAGGTTTTTGGGGCGGTCTCGTGCTTTCTGTCGTAGCTGGATATGTGATAGGTGCATATTTCAGTGGCGTTTTCAATGGACTCTCTGCATTCCAGTTTGCTGGACTTGGCTTAGTGGTGTCGGTAATGGGCACACTTGGCGACCTCACAGAATCTCTCATGAAGCGAACTGCCGGAGTAAAGGATTCCAGCAATTTGATTCCTGGCCATGGCGGCATACTCGACAGAATTGACAGCCTTCTATTCGCTGTTCCAGCTTCCCTTATTTATCTTGCAATCATTCAACACTTTATATAATATCCAACAACATGAGCAATCAACGATATGACCTCAGAGGCGTGTCGGCCTCAAAGGACGATGTGCATAACGCTATTAAGAAAATTGACAAAGGAATTTTTCCTATGGCATTTTGTAAAATTATCCCAGATATTTTAGGTGGTAACCCTGAATATTGCAATATTATGCATGCCGATGGCGCTGGCACAAAATCTTCGTTGGCTTATATCTACTGGAAAGAAACTGGCGATTTGAGTGTATGGAAAGGTGTGGCTCAAGATGCCGTGGTAATGAATATCGACGATCTTCTTTGCGTAGGAGCCACCGACAATATTCTCCTGTCTTCCACTATCGGCAGAAACAAGAACCTTATTCCTGGAGAAGTGATTTCTGCCGTCATCAATGGCACTCAAGAATTTCTTGACGAGCTCAACAAAATGGGTGTAAACATTATATCCACAGGCGGTGAAACTGCCGATGTGGGCGACTTGGTGCGCACCATCATCGTTGACAGCACTGTAACCTGCCGTATGCGGCGCGATCAGGTTATCAATAATGCCAACATTGCAAATGGTGATGTGATTGTGGGCCTTGCTTCCTTTGGCAAAGCATCTTATGAGACCAAATACAATGGCGGTATGGGAAGCAATGGACTGACATCGGCTCGACACGATGTGTTTGCTAAATACATTGCAGAAAAATATCCTGAAAGCTACGACCAGGCCGTGCCTGAAGAACTTGTGTATTCTGGTTCTAAAAAATTAACCGACGCTATCGATGGCGTTGACGTTACCGCTGGCGAATTAGTGCTCTCTCCTACTCGCACCTATGCACCGGTCATCAAAAAAATCCTCGACAAAATGCGTAACAAGGTGCATGGTATGGTGCATTGCACTGGCGGTGCTCAAACTAAAGTTATGCACTTTGTAGAAAATAAGCTTGTTGTGAAAGACAACCTCTTCCCTATTCCACCACTATTCAAATTAATTCAGGAAGAGTCTGGAACAGAGTGGAAGGAAATGTATAAAGTGTTCAATATGGGACACCGAATGGAGATTTATGTTTCGCCTGAAGATGCCGACGATATAATAGCTATATCTAAGTCGTTTGGAATAGATGCTCAGGTTATCGGACACGTGGAAGATGCTGAGAAAAACCATCTTGTCATCAAGAGCGAATACGGCACTTTCGAATACTAACAGCACTATTTGCCAATATGCGACAACTTTATAGTGCATATTTTATCACTTTGGCTTTGGCTTTAATATGTCAAGGTTGCGCATCTTCGGCAAATACCGACGAGCAAGAATACAAACTGCCCGACACACTGAAAGTGGGAACACTATACAGCCCAACAAGCTTTTTCATCTACAGAGGCGACACTTTGGGCTACGACTACGACAGAATTTGTGACTTTGCTTCCGACAAAAAGATAGCACTTAAATTCACTGTGGCCCACAATATACAGTCGCTTTTGCACCTGGCAAAGGACAACACTGTGGACGTTTTAGCCTACGAAATTCCAATCACTGCTGAGTTTAACAAGGAAGTGCTTCACTGTGGCGAAACCAACACCACCTACCAGGTGCTGGTGCAGCGCAAAGGTAAGCGCCGAATTACAAATGTCACTCAGCTAAAAGGCAAAGATTTATACGTAGAAAAAGGGTCGAAGTATGAATCAAGGCTAAAAAACCTCAACAGTGAGATTGGCGGAGGTATCAACATCATTGCGCTTGACAACGACACTGTGGATGTTCAGGACCTCGTGAATCAAGTGAGCACTGGTAAAATACCCTACACTATAGTTGACAGTGATATTGCGAAAATCAACAAAACCTATTACAGCAATATCGACATCAGTCTTGAAGTGAGTTTTCCACAACGCTCGTCGTGGGCGGTTAACCTCAACAACAATGCCTTGTCAGACAGCATTGATGCTTGGAGCACAAGCGAGCGTACCATTCTTTATAGCGAAGACATATCTAAACACTATTTTGAGCAAAGCCGGTATTCTCTATCGCAAGACGATGGCACACAAGCTTCTTACGGCAACAAGTATGTGAAAAAAAATGGCGATATTTCCGCCTACGATGATTTATTCAAAACTTATGCCAAGCACATTTCTTACCCTTGGCAGCTCCTGGCATCAATCGCCTATGTAGAATCACGGTTCAATCCACGCGTTGTGTCATGGGCTGGGGCAAAAGGACTGATGCAAATCATGCCAAGCACCGCACGCTCCTATGGATTCGACACCTCCACGCTGCACGACCCAGAGGTGAGCGTGAAGGCAGCAGTGAGAGAATTGGCGGCTCTTGAAAAGTATTTTTCAAAAACTGTGCCCGACCACAAAGAGAGAATGAGGTTTATGCTTGCTGCCTACAATGGCGGTATAGCTCACATCGTCGATGCCATCAATCTGGCACAAAAATACGGGAAAAACCCACACATTTGGTATGGCAACGTAGAAGAGGCCTTAAAATGGAAGGCTAATGAGCGCTACTACAACGACCCTGTGTGCAAGTATGGTTATTTCCGAAGCACCGAAACGGTTAACTACGTGCACAAAGTAGAGAACGTATTTGAATCATATCAAAAATATTAATATTAAAATTCACTCATCATGAAGAAAAGATTTTTCAGCGTGGCATTAATTGTCACTTTAGCATCATCAATGATGTTCACTTCATGTATTGGAAGTTTCAGGCTTACCAATAAAGTATTAACTTGGAACAAGCAAGTGGGTAGTAAATTTGTCAACGAACTTGTGTTTGTAGCATTCTGGATTCTTCCTGTATATGAACTTTCGGCTGTTGCCGATCTTCTGGTGCTCAACAGCATTGAGTTCTGGTCGGGGAAAAACCCTGTGCAGGCAAGTACAAAAACTATCGACGGTAAAAACGGCCGTTATATCGTAAAATGCGACAAAAACGGCTACACCATCACAAACACCAACGACAAGAGTGTGGTGAAATTCAACTTTGACGCCACCGACAACTCTTGGAGCGTTTGCAATGGCGACAAAGAAGTGAAGTTTATGCAATTCGTTGACGACACCCATGTGAAAATGCTCACACCAGAAGGTGATTTCAAAACCGTTGAACTAAGTGAACGTGGTGTTTATGCCTATAAGCAAATGGTGAACAGCAGTGTACAATACGCTATGCGATAGGCTGCTCACCTACAACCAGAAAATACGCAGTAAAATAAAACACAATTAATCCCCAACCACGCTGAAGCAAAACTTCCTCTGTAGGCTGGGGATATTTCATATATCCTTTTGTCTTTCTTGAAGGCTATCTGGAGGCTTTTTTATAGAGTATTACTGCTATAATGCTGAATAGCATGTTAGGAATCCACATTGCCACACGGCTGGAAGTGTAGCCATTTTGGGCAAATGTCTGGGTCACCTGCATAAATAAGATGTAGGAGAAGCTCAGCACTATGCCAATCATGATGTTCATACCCGTTCCGCCTCTCACCTTCCGGGAAGATAGCGAAAAACCAATTATGGTGAGAATGAATGCCGCTGCAGTCATTGCGTATCGGCGTTCATATTCTATCTCAAACTGCTGAATATTTGCCACACCCCTCTCTTTCTGCTCTGTGATATATCGCTTAAGCTCAGGTGAGGTGAGAGTCTCTTGGTCGTTTTTAGAAATCAGGAAATCCTTTGGATCAAACTTCAGGAGTGTATCCATCACCAGTCCGCTGGTCATCGTCTCCTTGATGCCATCAAATTTGCGATAGTCATAGTCGCTCAGTTTCCATCGGCCAAGCGTATCATAAACAGCACTTTCGGCCGTGATGCGCGACACCAGCACATTGTCTTTGAATTCCTCGATAGATATGTGGTAGCCATGCTTTGTGGTGTTGTCGTAGCGCTCCATATGAAACATCACGCCAGGCCGCAATTGCAGCTGCACATTATCGCCATAGTCCACACGCTTGTTGTTCACCCATTTATTGGTATATTCTATGCGCTTCACATTAGCTGGAGGAATGATGTAGAGCGATAAAATAAGGGTGCCCAATGCGATGAAAGTGGCCGAAACCATATAAGGAACAGCAAGGCGGTTAAAGCTGATGCCACTTGAAAGTATGGCGGTAATCTCACACCTATCGGCTAATTTTGATGTAAAAAATATCACCGTTATAAACACGAACATCGGCGCAAACTGGTTGATGAAGTAAGGCAAGAAGTTCATGAAATAATTAAAAATGGTTTCTTTCAAAGGCGCAAGAAGCATAGCATCAAGTTTTTCATTGATGTCAAACATAACGATAACCAACAGCAACATCAGGATAATAAAGAAAAATGTGCCTATGAATTTCTTGATAATGTAGCGGTCGAATATTTTCACCAAAGGCTTTCTTGCATGTTTTTGTTTGCCACGTAGTGTGTCGTTGATGGATTCTTGTTTATCGTTCTCGTCATAAGAATTGCCAGAATCCGACAAAACTGTTTGTTCTGTCTCACTCTTTAGGTTGGCGTTGCGAGCGCCTTCTGAAGCTATATTGTCGATGCCCTCTTGCATATCCTTGAAAATTATAAGCGATGGGTCACACGTTCCACCATTTCGGTTTTCCACTGCTTGAAGTCACCTTCTATAATGTGCTTGCGAGCTTCTCTCACAAGCCACAAGTAGAAGGCAAGGTTGTGAATACTCGCTATTTGCATGGCCAAAATTTCCTGAGCTATAAACAGGTGCCGCACATAGGCTTTGGAATATATGGTATCAACGATAGATGCGCCGTCGGTCTGCAGGGGTGAGAAATCGTCGGCCCATTTCTTGTTGCGCATATTCATGATGCCGTGCTGTGTGAACAACATTCCGTTACGCCCATTTCTTGTGGGCATCACGCAGTCCATCATATCCACTCCGCGGTCAATGGCTTCGAGAATGTTGGCAGGAGTGCCCACGCCCATCAAATACCTTGGCTTATCTTCTGGTAAAATCTCATTCACCACCTCTATCATGTCGTACATAGCTTCTGTAGGTTCACCCACAGCCAAGCCGCCAATGGCATTGCCTTCTGCACCCAAGTCAGCCACAAATTTGGCACTGTCGGTTCGCAGATCTTTATACACACACCCTTGCACAATGGGAAAAAAGGCTTGCGAGTGTCCATATCGGGGCGATGTTTCGTTAAAGCGTTTCCAGCCGCGCTTCAGCCATCGTTGGGTAAGCCGTAACGACTTCTCTGCATATTGATAGTCGGAAGTGCCTGGAGGACATTCATCTAAAGCCATCATAATGTCGCTGCCGATGCTGCGCTGAATATCCACCACTTTTTCTGGAGTAAACAAGTGTTTCGATCCATCGATATGGCTTCTAAAGGCTGCGCCCTCTTCTTTGAGCTTCCGATTGCTTGACAAAGAGAACACCTGAAAGCCGCCGCTGTCGGTGAGTATCGGTTTATCCCACGAGTTAAACTTGTGCAGACCGCCTGCGCGCTCAATGATGTCCATTCCAGGGCGCAAATAGAGGTGATAAGTGTTGCCTAAAATAATCTGAGCTTTAATATCATCGCGAAGTTCGTGCATGTGCACCGCTTTCACAGCCCCCACCGTGCCTACTGGCATAAAAATAGGAGTTTCAATTTCGCCATGATCGGTGCTAATCACGCCTGCGCGCGCCTTAGTATCATTGTTCGTAGCTACGACCTTATAATTCATAATCCATCTAATTTACGCACAAAATTACAATAATATTTCCAATAGAGCAAAATGAACCCACATCACAAACTGCCACAAACTCCACAAATCACTTGACCAAATTCATCAGCGTCTCAAAGCTGTCCACTTTTCCGTATGTGACATTGGCGGTGGAGAGCTGGTTGAATAATTTCTCGGCACAGGCGATTTTGCCTCTTTCTATCTCGCGCAAGTCCATGCTCGACATAGAACCTTTGGTTTCAGCCACGAAATAGATATGTTTCACAGCGCCCTCCTGAAAGGCAATCGCCCAGTCGGGAGAGTAGTTGCCTACTGGGGTCGGGATGTGGAAGCCCTTGGGCAACTTGGCATATACTGCCACTTCCTTTGCCGTGTCGATATTTTTTGCAAAGGCCATTTCACCCACACTGTCGGTAAACACATAGTCCACAACACTCTTCTTTCCTTCAAAAGCGCGATCGATGGCGGCATGCTTCTCCTGCGTGAAAATGTCGCTGTCGAATGAGCCTTCCACTTGGTTGTAGCTGATGTGCTCCACGATGATGGTGGCTTTCTGCTCCATGATAAGGCGGCTCACCTTGCGGATAAACTCCTCGGGGTTGGCCTTGTACATGGCAAATTTCGCAGACTGAATATTCTCGAGTATCGTGGCAACTGTCTTGCGCGTGAGCTTAGTGGCGGATCCTATTTTGCCCAGTAGGTCATACTTCACACTGCTTACCACGTCGGTGCGAAGCCGGTCGGTAGCGGTTTCCTGTTGCTGCATCATCGAGCCAGTCTTCATGTCGTCGAGTGTGGTGTCGTCCTTTTGCTCTCCACGGGTCACAACGTAACTGAGTTGGGTCACCATCAGTTCCTTGTTGATGGCGGATACGGCCTTTTCTATCAGCTCCTCACTGTCAAAATCTACGGTGTAGGCATATTTGTGGTTGATGCGCTTCCACAGCTCTTGAAATTCTTTTTTTGCGAAGTTGTCGTTCAACTTGTTTTCAGGGACCTTCGTCTTGCTTCCGTCCTCTATCATTTCATCGAGAGCCTTCGGGTCGAAAATGCTCTGCACGCACTTATACACCTGTTGCGTATATGGATTCAAGTCGTCGGTCAGAGGTTTCAACGCACCGACCTCAAGGTCTTTACGGAAAGCCTCCGTCACCTCGCCGATATTGGTGATGTAGCCGTTCATGCGGAGTTGAAAATAGATATCTTGTGCCTCGTCTTTGCTCACTGTATGCCGTGTGCCGTTTTCCATCTTGAATATTTTTCCTGTAAAGAATTCCACATCTGCTTTCATCGGGCGGTCGTACAAATCTTGTTTGATATCCTTTTGCAGGTCGGCCACAAACGCGGCATAGCCCTCCGATGCGACGACAGAGAGCTTGTTGACCTTCTGCACCTCATCGGGGATTGTGTCGCTGTCTTGGCGCACTCCATGGCAGTCCACGCAAAGGCGCAAGCCACGTCCCACCTCCTGACGCTTCTTTGCCACGCTACCCGACTGTCGGAGCGAGCAAATCTGAAACACATTCGGATTGTCCCAACCCTCGCGCAAGGCGGAGTGGGAGAAGATGAAGCGCACCGGTTCATCGAGGCTCAGCAGGCGCTCCTTGTTCTTCAAGATAAGGTCGAATGCAGAGGTGTCGTAGCAATAGCCATCTCGCTTTTCTTCACTGTTCACTGCATGTCCTTTCTTGTCGACGGAGAAATAACCTGCATGGGTGGAATTGGCGGAAATACTGCTAAGGTACGCCATATAGTCGGGATTGAACAAGTTGCGGTTCTTGTTAAGCTCCGCCATGTATTCTTGCTCGAATATCTCGCCGTAGCGTCCGAGCACTTGGTTGCCGTCGTTGTCATACAGGCGGTAGTTGGCCACCTCGTCGATGAAGAAGAGCGACAGGCACTTGATGCCTCGCTTGAAGAGCGCTGCCTCCTTGCGGAAGTGTGCTTTGATGGTCTCGCGTATCTGTATGCGTGCCTTGTGTTCGGCGGTGATATTACCCTGCACGTCTTTCACATAGAGCGCCGTGCCGTTGCCGAACACCACTTTGCCTCGGCGTGCGTCAATCTCGGTCACCACATAGCCGCGGTATTGCTCCATCTCACCGGATAGGTAGTAGAGGTCTTCGCCCTCACCGACGTTTTTGTAGGCACGCTTGATATCGCCACTTCTGTTTTGTGTCTCTATCTCAAGACTTGCCAGTGGAGCCTTGTCCTTGAAGAGGATGATCTCTGCGAAATAGATGTAGCTGTCGGTACCCTTCAGATTTTTCAGCTCAAAGCCCACCACCTCTATCTTCTTCACCAACTTCTGGTTGTAGGCATCGAGTGCGTCGAGCACATACACGGGGTTGTGGCTCTCCTTGTGGGTGGCGGAGTAGTTGAGTGTGAAGAGTGGGTTGAAGCGTTTTAGGGCCGTCTGTGTGGCTCTACCTTCCATCTTCTGCGGCTCGTCGAGAATGATGATGGGGCGGTTGGCGGCTATCACGTCGATGGGGCGGCGCGAGCCAAACTCGTCACGGTAGCTGTAGATTTTACGCGAAGCATTATTGTTTGCTCCCTCTTTCAGTGAGGTGTTGAACGCCTGCATGTTGATAATCATCACCGAGATATCGGCACTCTGCGAGAAGGTGTCAATCTGGTTCAGATTGTCGCTGTCGTAGATAAAGTAACGCGCCTTCTTGCCGTACAGCTCCATAAAGTGCTCCTGTGTGATGTCGAAACTTTTCCTCACGCCCTCGCGAATGGCGACACTCGGAACCACCACGATGAACTTGGTCCAGCCATAGCGCTTGTTGAGTTCAAATATGGTCTTGATATACACGTAAGTTTTTCCTGTGCCGGTCTCCATCTCAATATCGAGCTGGCAGGCTCCGAGCTTCTTTACCACCTCGCTGCTGAGCTGGATATTGTTTTCGGTCTGGATATGGTGAATGTAGTCGAGCAAGTCTTGTTCGGTCAATACAATATCGCCATTCTTATAGCCTGTGTCGTCTCCCCCAAACTTGATGTTCGGGACTTCAATGCGCTTTCCGCCGTCCACCACATACACTCTGCCCTTGTCCACCTTATACTGTAGGAGGCCCTGGTTGGGCTGTCCGCTAAACACGCCCACGGTGCTCTCCACCGCATCGGTTTGATACTGCTGTATCTTAAATTTAAATTTCATGTGCACTACAATATTTTTGCCACCGTATTGGGTGAATATGTTCTGAAAATTTGCTCAAAGTTGGAGACTGTGGCATCATCTTTCATACTCGTGTCACGAAGCACAGCATAGGCTGGCTGCAGCTTGGCAATGGCCTTCACCACCTCATCGGTCACGTTCTGGTCGAAGCAAGCCACGAGGTAGCCGTCCGCCACACTATATATCGTCTTGCCAGCAACAGTCGTTTCTTCAATCTTGCTGTCGAGCGTAGTGCCTAATTCGAGCATCACCTGGAAAAGTAAGTCCTCGGCCGTGCGGTCGGGCTTCACGTTGTCCACCATTTTGAAGAGGTCGCGCTGGTCGGTGTCGGCAGGGGAGTAATAGATGTTCTGCATGTTGGAACTGTCGAGTTTCAACACGCGGAAACCAGTGTCGAGATGCTGTGTGGTGAGAGGGCTGTCTGCCTTTATCTTCCTGCCGGCTCTCCTTATTCTTTCTTTGCCAATTTCGCAGATGTTCTTGTAGCCAGCCTTGTATGCCTCGCTCCTCTCGTCGGTCAGTTCGGGGAGCTGCACCATAATAAACTTGCGATTACCGGCGTCCTCAGCATTGAGCTGCATCACGGCATGGGCGGTAGTGGCAGAACCTGAGAAGAAATCAAGGATGAGGGAGTCTTGACTGCTTCCAATTCTTAATAGTTGCATTATTAGCCGCATTGGCTTCGGTGTATCAAATGGAGTTTTTCTCTCAAATAAAGCACTAACTTCTTTGTTGGCTTCATCATTATGTCCAACTTCTTCAAAAGGCCACCAAGTAACAGGGACCCTACCCTGTTGCACCTCTTTTAAGTATCTTTTTAATTGCGGAGCACCAGTACCATCTTTTCCAAAGAATATACGATTATCTTCTAACCATTTTTTCATAGTATCTTGACTTGCGCGCCAACAGCTGCCTTTTGGTGGATAATAGTCAATTCCTGTATTAGGATTTTTTATTGGATATACACATGATGGAGAAAATGATTTTACCAGCAAATTATCACTTCTCCATAACCCTTTTCCGTCATTGTCATCGTTCTTGTATGGTTTGTTTTGTTCTTCAGTTCTTGGTAAGAGGTTACGATTAAAAACGCAACTCTTTTGTACTGCTAAAATATAATCATGTGTGGTTGAGAAACCCTTAGAATCATTTGTCGCTGCATATTTTTTCTGCCATACAATAGTTGCAACAAAATTACTTTCTCCAAAAATCTCATCACACACTTTTCTTAAATTTTCCACCTCATGGTCGTCAATGCTTATGAAAATCACACCATCATCGGTCAGCAGGTCTCTTGCCACTTTAAGGCGTGGGTAAATCATGTTGAGCCAGTCGGTATGGAAGCGGCCGTTGCTCTCGGTGTTAGCCTTCAAACGGTTGCCTTGTTCATCAAATTGACCAGAGTTGGCGAGGTATTCATCTTTGTCTTGGGCAAAGCTGTCTTTATACACAAAGTCGTTGCCCGTGTTGTAAGGCGGGTCTATGTAAATCATCTTCACCTTGTGGAGATAGGTTTCTTTCAGGCATTTCAGCACATCGAGGTTGTCGCCCTCAATGTAGAGGTTCTGTGTGGTATCGAAGTCTACGCTCTCCTCTCGGCAAGGGCGGATCGTGGCATTGATGGGAGCGTTGGCGGCAAGTATCGCCTTGCGCTTGTCGGGCCAAGTGAACTGGTAGCGCTCCCCCGGTCCTTCCACAATCTCCGGCGAGAGCAACTGCCGAAGTTTGTCGAAATCAATCGCTAATTTTAACTTATTTTCACAATTGGGGGGGGTATTTTAAGCCCCCATTTCACCTCGGTGATGCACTCTGGAAACAATTCAGCTATTTTGCTGATATTGCTTTGCACACCATCGAGTGTTTGCATCCTTAATTTTTTCATTTATGCTTCGGTGTTTATTTTTTACTTTTACCTTAAATATTTCTATTTTTTAATTTCACCAGTTGGAACAGCTCAAATCTCTTACTTAGTTGTCGCTATTTTGCAATTTTAGTCTCAAGGACTGGAACGTTCAATAATACCTGCTAAATCAATAGGCATAATATTTACAAATATAATCTTTTTTCAGATAATATCCGCAAATGCCTTCAACAATTTTAGTTCATCATCGCCCCAAAATATCAATTTTTTTTGTCACGCATTTTTATAGATTCGTGGCGATTTTATTGTAAATTTGCCTACGCTAACGTATTAATCTTGACAACTTTTATTATCGCAACATGATTGCGACATCAATTTATCTGGCTTATGAAACATTTAATTCTGGCAGTTTGCCTAATTATGGGCCTTCACGCTTCGGCCATTGAAGTGACAGTGGACGAGAATGTAGAGTTTGTGAGCGCGATGTGTCGCCTCGCTGGATTTGAAGAATATGTGAACAATGTAAACAAGAAGTATGTTGAGGCCATCGACTCACTGATGGCTCCACTCAAGAATCATAAAGCGGTGGCAAGGCTTAACGAGCTGCGCAAAGCACAAGGGCTTAGCTACGATGCCGTGGCAACCTTTTCCACACAAACAACTATCAGCAACGGACATTTTGTGCTACGGCCTGGATCGGACGTGGCAAAGTATGACAGACGATGGCTCAAGGGCCAGGACGCTGATATGGCACAACTGATGGACGATGCCTACCAGCACAGTGGTTTTCACGATTTCTATGTGTCGCAAAAGTCATTCTACAGGAAGGTGACTGCCAACGCCAAAACCACGTTGGCAAACGTTGATTTCAAATGGCTTGAAAACTTCTTTGGAACTCCAATCAAGGGGCGGATAGCAGTGAGCTTGCTCAACCGTGGCAACTACGGCACTACACGTCATTGCGATGGGCAGCCTGAGGAATCTGTGATTATTCTGGGTTGTAACGATCTTGATTCAATCGGCATACCCACATTCCACAATTGCGAGAGCCTGATAGTGCACGAGTTTTCACACCCCATGTGCAACCCCATCATAAATGAGTGCTTGCCACAGTTTAACTACAATCCCCAAATCACGGCTCAGCTAATGGAGCGCGAGCTAAAGGACCGCGGATATGCCGGCGGCAACACTGTGCTGTATGAGTCGATGGTGCGTGGAGTGGAGACGCAGTATGCATTGGCCCATGCCACTACGGCCGACGACAGTCTCATGATTGAATCTACAATAAAAAGCCAAGTGGCAAGCGGATTTCTGTTTTTCCGTGAACTGACCAATGCTCTGACAAGCTACAGACAAAACCGCAACCAGTATGCCAATCTGGCGCGGTCTGCCCCCAAGATTGTGGAGGCAGTGAACAAAGCCGACGTTAACCTAAACTACCTTGAATTGAGAAGAAACCAAATCACCATCATGGGCACCTCGCTGCCACTTGAAGCTCGCGACGTGCCCGCATCCGACAAATTTGAAGTGAAGATATACCTCGATAAGCCCGAAGAGAACGGTGGGTTTATGTTTAACTATTACAATGGCAACGAGAGCATTGCTCCCGACCTTGTGGACGTGAAAATGGATAAAGACCACCTCGTGATATCGGTGTTCGTAAAAACAGAGCCTGGACATGAATATGGATTTGTGATTCCCGGCTGGGTGCTCAAGACCAAGGCTGGTTATCCAGGGATAGGCAACGCCGTGTTCCATTTCTTCACAGCCAAATAGTGGCCAGCAAGCACATATTTTACCAAATATGAATATGGAGGGGCGTAAGTCCCTTCTTTTTTTCTTTAAAATGATTTATTTCCGACAATATTTACCGTAAGTCTGCAATTATGAATGAAATTTTGTAACTTTGTGATTTGAAATTTTTAAAGAATCTTTTATGGGCATTTTCAGCAAATTCTTCTCAAAAGAGAAAAAGGAAACTCTCGACAATGGTTTGAAGAAAACCAAGGAAGGTGTATTCAGCAAGATAGCGCACGCCATTGCCGGAAAATCCACTATCGATGATGATGTACTCGACAATCTCGAAGAGGCTTTCATCACAAGCGATGTGGGCGTTGACACCACTTTGAAAATAATAAAAAGAATACAAGACCGAGTGGCCCGCGACAAGTATGTGGGCACCTCTGAGCTAAACGCCCTTCTCTGCGATGAGATTTCCCAAATGCTTGCCGACAACAACAATAGCGAAATGGCCGACTTCACCATCTCTACCGATAAAAAGCCTTATGTGATTATGGTGGTGGGTGTGAATGGTGTGGGTAAAACCACCACCATCGGCAAACTTGCCTACAATTTCACACAAGCTGGCAACAAGGTGGTTCTCGGTGCCGCCGACACTTACCGTGCCGCAGCTGATGAGCAACTTGAACGCTGGGGCGAGCGTGTGGGCGTGTCGGTTATCAAGCACAAAATGGGCACAGACCCTGCATCCGTAGCTTTCGACACGGTGAAGAGTGCTGTAGCCCAAAATGCCGATGTGGTGATCATCGACACTGCTGGCCGCCTGCATAACAATGTGGGCTTGATGAATGAACTGACGAAGATTAAAAACGTGATGAAAAAGGTGGTGGACTGGGCACCTAATGAAATACTCCTCGTGCTTGATGGATCTACCGGACAAAACGCTTTTGAGCAAGCTAAGCAGTTTGTGGCAGCCACCGAAGTGAATGCGCTCGCCATCACCAAACTTGACGGTACTGCAAAAGGTGGTGTGGTGATTGGCATCAGCGACCAGTTTAATATTCCCGTGAAATACATTGGCCTGGGCGAAGGCATGACCGACCTACAGATATTCCGTAAAGAAGAGTTTGTGAAGAGCCTATTTGGCAAAGAATAAGATACGATATGCGCAAAAATAAGGTTGATGTCATTTCTCTTGGCTGTTCAAAAAATTTAGTTGACTCAGAGCATCTCATTCGCCAGTTTCAAGCCAATGGCTACACTGTGGAGCACAACCCTCACAGAGTGAATGGAGAGATAGTGGTGGTGAATACTTGCGGCTTTATACAAGACGCGCAAGAGGAGTCGATTAATATGATTCTTGAGCTTGGCAAAGCCAAACAAGAGGGTAAAATCAAAAAACTCTTTGTGATGGGCTGCTTGGCTGAACGCTTTTTAGCCCAACTCACGGAGGAATTGCCTGAAGTCGACAAATTTTATGGCAAATTCAACTGGAATGAAATGCTTGCCGACCTTGGCAAAAGCTATAAGTCGGAACTTGCGAGTGAGAGATACATCACCACCCCCAGCCATTACGCTTATGTGAAAATATCGGAAGGCTGCAACCGCTTCTGTGCATTTTGCGCCATACCGCTAATCACTGGCAGGCACAAGTCGGTTCCAATGGAGGATTTGCTCAGCGAAGTGCGTCACCTTGCAGGAAAAGGCGTGAAAGAATTCAATGTTATAGCCCAAGACCTGTCATCGTATGGACTCGACCTTTATGGCAAAATGATGCTTCCTGAGCTGATCGACAAAATGGCCAACATAGAGGGCGTAGAATGGATTCGGCTACACTACGCCTATCCTACTCAATTTCCCTACGATATCCTTCCTGTGATGGCCAAGCACAGCAATGTGTGTAAGTATCTCGACATCGCTCTCCAACATTCGAGCGACAAAGTGCTCAGCAATATGCAGCGCCATATCACACGGGAGGAAACTGTGGAATTAATTAATCGTATCCGAAAAGAAGTGCCCGGAATTCATCTTCGCACCACCCTCATGGTTGGGTTCACAGGTGAGGGTGAAGAGGAATTCGCCGATCTTGTGAAGTTTGTGAAAGAGATGAGGTTTGAAAGAATGGGAGCTTTCGCCTATAGCGAAGAAGAGGGCACGTTCGCAGCAAAACATTACGACGACATCATTCCTGAAGAAGTGAAAGCCGAGAGGCTTGATACAATCATGAATTTGCAAGAAGAAATATCACAGGAAATTCAGTCGGAAAAGATAGGAAAAGTGCTTAAAGTGATTATCGACAGCAAAGACGACACCTATTATACCGGAAGAACTGAATGGGATTCTCCAGAAGTTGATCCGGAAGTGCTAATCCCCATAGAAGGCAATAACTTAAAAATCGGCAACTTCTACCCTGTGGAAATCACCGATGCCACGCCTTTTGAATTGATGGGCAAATTAGCTAACTAATGATGAGCAGCAAATTGGCTGACTAAGAGAGCCATTCACATACAGAATTGGCAATTGCTCTTCTACAAAAAAATCAGTAACTACACATCAATCTGGCAGGTGCTTGCTCTCATCAGCAGCCGCCTGCTCTTTTCTTTTGTCTTCATCGGCGTAAGTGCCATAGATGGCTTCATCTCTACGCTTCTGGCGGTAGTACTCTTTTTTCTTAAGCACAAAGTGAAGCGCCACAATAATGACCAGCCCCACACCAATCACGCCAAAATAGTGCACATAATCGCCGTCGGCCAAACGTTCACGCCCTAACCATGCCATCAGGCACAGATACAGAAAGAGCAGCACCGGTATAGTTACCGACATTTTAAATCTATTCTTCATTTTCTATTTCTTTCTTATATGGTGACGCATCTGGATTAAATTCACCACTGATTAAACGTTTATAGATTTTCACACAAGCCCACGCATCAATTGCGGCATAACGCTGCTGAGGTAGGGTCAGCTCTTGGCATTCCCAATTGGTGAGTCGTTGCGATTTACTGATTTTTTGTTGAAAAAGAATAGCATACAGTTTCTGAAGACTCATGTCGCTGATGTGGTAATTGCCTACCATCTTCTGCAACTCCACAAATCCTGACGGAACAGCATTGCTCACCTTCGACAACTGGCGGAAGTCGTCTTGTGTGGATAGTCCAATCTTCAGGCAGCTTGAATCCGACAGATAGTCGGCAAGCACTTGTGGAACACCTATCTTGTTTACTCTGAACAAAAAGCAAATATCCGATGTGGAAAGCTGAATCAATGCCATTTTATGGTGTTCACCTTTCCTGAAAGACGGACGTGTTTCGGTGTCGAATCCCACTATGTCGGCTTTTCGGAGCACATCGACTGCAGCCTTCAAGCGGAAAGTGGAATCGATTACCACAACTTTACCAGGAAACTCCACCACAGGCAGCAAATTCACTTCAGCCTTATCTATCGCAATTTTATACATTTAGCTTCTTAGTCAAAATCAGTTATTAAAAAACTCTGAAGCGCGTAAGCTCCAGAGTTTTATATATGAATTTTGTATAGGAATATCAATTATTTAAGAGCTTCCTGAACCTTGTCATTAGGAACCATGCGCTCAACAAATACATAGGCACCGGTCTTTTCAGAGCGAACCATCTTAATAACTTTGCTATATGTACGTCCTTCACCAGTTTGAAGGGTTGCAACTACTTTTTTTGCCATGATTCAAATATTATTTAATTTCCTTATGGATTGTGTACTTCTTCAAATATGGATTGAACTTTTTCAATTCCAAACGTTCTGTGGTGTTCTTGCGGTTCTTTGTGGTGATGTAACGTGACATTCCTGGCACACCGCTCGCCTTTTGTTCTGTACATTCAAGAATTACTTGAACTCTATCGCCTTTAGCTTTCTTTGCCATGATTCTCTAATTACTTTACAAATGTTTTGATTTCTTTTAAGTTACCTTCTGCAGCAGCTTTCTTCAAAGCTGCATCAAGACCGATGCGGTTGATCATACGCAAACCTGCAGCCGACACTGTAAGGCGAATCCAAGTTTGTTGTTCAACCCAGTAGAACTTACGATTGAAAATGTTTACGTTGAATTTACGTTTTGTTCTTCTCTTAGAGTGCGATACATTATTACCAGTAATCGCCTTCTTGCCTGTAATTTCGCAAACTTTTGACATAGTTTTGTTTAATACAATTTAAATGTTCAAAATTTATTTTTGATTACTCGACTCAAGACGGTTACTTCTACCTCGCAGTAGCACAATATCCATGGCCTAATGTGGACTTTCACGCACTTTGCAATGTGAGAATACCATTGCGCGGTGGTGGTGCCATTGGGGCTAATAAAAATATCGTCCTACGCTTTACGCATCACCTAAAGCATCACGGCAATGCATCGAAGTTTCAACGATCATGTCACAGAACAGGACTAACGGGAAGTCGTAGTACCCTGCCTTGAAATCGACTGCAAATTTAGTGATTTTTTCGCATTTAGCCAAACCCTCTTCAGCCATATCCGCAAAAAGATAGTTAAAAATGCTGCTTCACTTGGTTTTTATGAGGGATAGTGTAAAAATAATCCGTTAGCACGCAAAAAAAGAGAAGAAATGAATCATCATTTCCCCTCTTCGTTATCATTAAGAGCTTAAGCAGCTTCTTATTTCTTTGCAGCTTCGAGAGATGCTTTACGGAATTCCTTCATCTTCTTTTCGATTTCGAGAGAAGCCTTGCGAGCGCGAGTGCCGGCAGCCTTATTTCCGTTTTCAACCTGAGCAGCAGCGTCCTTCTGGAATGCTTCATAAGCAGCTGCGATTTGTTCTACTAATTCTTTCATTGTTGTACGTATTTTATGGTTAGTTAATAAAATTGTCACGGCAAAGATAAATAAAAAATTGAAAACTCAAGCATTTTTAAGTTCTAAATATGTGATTTTAATGGTATTATTTACAAAAATGGCTGTTTTTCTCCACAATTTTAAAGTATAAGCCACAACATTTTTCTATTGTGCAAAATATTTAACACACATTCCGTTTGTTGGGCAATATTTCTGCACATTTGCTTTGTAATTTTGTGGTATCATAAGGGAATAAAAAGGAAATGAACATGATAGCAGTTAAGAAAATAGCAAAGACGGATCTTGTAATGGCCAAATTAAGCTGGAATGGAATCACGTTGGCAAGTATAGCAAATCGCAACTTTTCTTCAGTAGAAGAAGTGGTCAAGATGATCACCTCGCTTGCCGGTAAATGTTTTGGACTGGCAAAGCTCACCATTCGCAACAAAACGCAAGGCTGGGCAATCAATATGGGCATCAGCACCCCCACCCACGTTTCCATCAAAACCTTTACAAACACAGTAACAGCGAAAAGGGGAACCCAGCTTGCCCTGCCTTTCTGATTTTTATTTGCTCATATAATATAATGTAAGTAATTTTGCGAAGTAAAAAAACAAAATAAACTTACAATCAGATGAAAAAATCAATGTTATTTGCCAGCGCAGCAATGCTGGCTGCTTTGATGTCGTGCTCGGGTGGAAATGCAAAATCCTCTGAAAACGCCGAAGAAGTGATAAAACAAGTGGAAGACAGCGCAACAATCATTGGCAAATGGACCGACGCCAATCAAAAGGGATTTGAACTGGTTGACGACAGCAGTGCAAAGTCTATCAACAATGCCGATGCCGACTATCAGGAGTGGGCAACCAATGAGAATGGTGACACGCTCACACTCATCACCTCAAAAGATACCATGCGATACGCTATGAAACTCAATGGCAACAAACTCACACTCACCGACAGTGAAGGTAAGGCCACAGAGTACGACAGGAAATAACAGCAAATTGGCAAACCTCCTTCTAATTAGGAAGCCACAGAAAGCGTCCATTAAAATGGGCGCTTTCCTTATATACCGCCATGAACCATATCATTCACGATAAAAAATATTAAATATCCCACATAGCACCACCTTAATTAATTATAGAATTTTTTATATACAGAATTTTTTAAGTAATTTTGTAGAAAGTTTTTGAGAAGCACGGCACCCGCCAATAATCAAGGTGGTGCTTCAGCCTTTCTATCGACAACGAACATTACACTTTATTATATAACTATTTTAAAAGTAAGTAACATGGTTTATTCACAAGAAGTACAGGAAATGTGCTGTGTAGCAAAGGGTGCTAACCACCCATCCGCTCCAATACCAGAGGAAGGAAAATGGGTTAGATCTAAAGAAATCAAAGATGTTTCGGGCTTCACTCACGGCATTGGTTACTGCGCTCCTCAACAAGGTGCTTGCAAACTCTCACTCAATGTGAAGAATGGCGTGATCGAAGAATGTTTAATTGAAACCGTTGGTTGCTCAGGTATGACTCACTCTGCAGCTATGGCAGCCGAGATTCTTCCTGGCAAGACCATTCTTGAAGCACTCAACACCGACCTCGTGTGCGATGCCATCAACACCGCTATGCGTGAGTTGTTCCTCCAGATTGTTTACGGCCGCACCCAAAGTGCCTTCTCCGAAGGCGGTTTGGTGGTGGGCGCCTCACTCGAAGACCTCGGCAAGGGTCTGCGCAGCCAGGTAGGCACAATGTTCGGCACCCGCGCCAAGGGCGTTCGTTACCTTGAAATGACCGAAGGCTACTGCACCCGCATGGCTCTTGATGAGAACAACGAAGTTATCGGTTATGAGTTCCTTAGCCTCGGCAAGTTCACCGACGCTCTGAAAAAAGGCAAAACTCCAGAAGAAGCTCTTGCAGGAGCAAAGGGCCACTACGGACGTTTTGAAAATGCACCTAAGTATATCGACCCACGTAAAGAATAATATAAGGAGGATACAATTATGATTAGAGAAGTAAAATTTGAATCTCAAGACCGCCGCATGAAGCAAGTTCTTGCTGCTTTAAACGCTGTCGGCATTAAAGATGTAGAAGAGGCTAACGCCATTTGCGAAAAATATGGTATCGATCCTTATAAAACTTGCGAAGAAACTCAGCAAATCTGCTTCGAGAACGCAAAGTGGGCTTACGTTTGTGGCGCCGCTATCGCTTTGAAGAAAGGCTGCAAAGTGGCTGCTGATGCTGCCGAGGCCATTGGTCTTGGTCTGCAGTCGTTCTGTATTCCTGGTTCTGTGGCCGACGACCGCAAAGTGGGTCTTGGTCATGGCAACCTTGCCGCCCGTCTGCTTCGCGAGGAAACCAAGTGCTTCGCTTTCCTTGCCGGCCACGAGTCGTTCGCTGCCGCTGAAGGCGCTATCAAGATTGCTGGCAAAGCCAACAAGGTGCGTAAAGAGCCTCTCCGCGTTATTCTTAACGGACTTGGCAAAGACGCCGCAAAGATTATCAGCCGTATCAATGGCTTCACCTACGTTCAAACTGAATTCAACTATTTCACCGGCGAACTGAAAGAAGTGGCTCGCACTGCCTACAGTGATGGTGAACGCGCTAAAGTGAACTGCTATGGTGCTGATGATGTGCGCGAAGGCGTGGCTATCATGTGGAAAGAAGGCGTGGATGTGTCAATCACTGGCAACTCTACCAACCCAACCCGATTCCAGCACCCAGTGGCTGGCACCTACAAGAAAGAGCGCGTGCTTAAAGGTCTTCCTTACTTCAGCGTAGCATCTGGTGGTGGCACAGGCCGTACACTTCACCCAGATAACATGGCTGCTGGTCCAGCTTCTTATGGTATGACCGACACTATGGGCCGTATGCACTCCGATGCTCAATTTGCTGGTTCTTCTTCTGTGCCTGCACACGTTGAGATGATGGGCTTCCTCGGCATTGGTAACAACCCAATGGTAGGTTGCACCGTGGCAGTGGCCGTAGATGTGGCACAAGCACTCAACAAATAATAGCATATAAATTAGCTAAATACTAACCCAACACAAACGCTCCTGACTTATTCAATATGTCAGGAGCGTTCTTCTTTTGTCAAATAATAGCAAATCGGCATGACTGTTCGGCAAACGCAGCTCATCTTAAAATATTTGGAGGTATGAAGTCACCAAATAGGCTTGACATAAAAAACAATCCGAGATTGAGAGACTCACGGCTCGTGCGTCCGCCCACCACAGAGCATCGCACAATAAAACAAAAGGACTTATGGCGGATAGCAACTTATTGGATTCAGACGCACGTGTGTACCTACTGCCAGCATTATCGGGCGAAACTATTCTTCACTGAAAGGTTATTGGCAAAATAAAGGGGGTTGTCCACTGCTGTGGACAACCCCTTTATTTAATTAGAGAACTTTTATTCTATTTTGAATGAGATTATTTAACTTGAGCACCCATTACGTTATACTTCACATCACCCTTGATGATGTAAACTTGGCCGTTCTCATATACTTTGCGAACCTTAACGTCCTTAACAGCGTTCACATCGTTGATGCCAGTTTGGCCAGCCACCTTAAATGTGTAAGACTCGCAGTATCCACCTGGTAAGTACTGGTAGATTGTAGCTTCAGTGTCGCTAACAACTTCAGCGTTGAGCCAGTTAGCTTGAACACCATTATTGAATGCCTCATATTCAGGAGCTTTAGTTGCAACAGCAGGAATAGTGCCTTCAAATTCACCATCTATGCAAGCAATTGCAAAGCCATCGGTGTAGTTTGGCAGTGTTGGATACAAAGCATATTTCTTGCCACCAAGGGTGAAGATTTCAGCGCCATTATTTGCACCTTTGTTTTCTAATGTCAAAGTTTTTTCGACCTTGTAGTTATCACCATCTTCAACAATAACAGCAGGAACTCCATTACGAGTGATATAGAAGAATTTCACATCTTCGCCATCGTTGAAAGCGTTAACCACTGTCACATTGTTGCCCAATGTCACACCCTCACAATGTGCCACATAAGAATAATCGTCGCTTGTTTTACCATCTGAAACCACGAGTTTGCTGATACCTTCACTGCCAGAGCCAACCATCAAGAATTCACCATCACTGGCGAGATTGCCTTTAGGCTTACCTACATAGTCAACACGTCCCATAGCTGCTAAGACGGAAGTAATGGAAAGTTCCTTCATTGCTTCGGGTGACTGAGGATTGTAAACCTTAATCACAGCAGTGTCACTTTTCCACTTATTGGGGAATACAGAGTTAATAACCACGAGGTTACCAGCTTGGTCAGTAGTAATACCACAGTTTGCACCACCAGGAAGAGTTTCATTGGCAACACCATTTTTGTCAACCACATACACCTTTTGGTCGGCCTTGTTGTTGATGAAAATCTTACCATTCATACCCACACCTTGACGGCAATCCAAACGAGGAAGTGAATTAGCTACATCTACTTTCCAGTTTTGGGTCAGGGTTTGTGCGTTAGCACCAAGAGCTACCAGAGCGGTAGCAAAAAGTAAAGATTTCTTCATTGTTGTTTGTTGTTTAAATTGTTAATATTTAAGTTAAGCTAATAAGTTTCTCTCTTCATTAGTCGACAACAAAGATAATGTTTAATAATGAAACAAACAAATTTTACTCGTTTTTTTCAGTAAAACTGCATAAATCTGGACAGCAAAATGGCTAAAACGAATAAAACATAGCGAAATTGAAAGTTTTTTGCGCACTAAAGTAGTTGATAATTTGAAAATTATGTGTAATTTTGCATTTGTGTTTTGCGGGAACGAATCTGCGAAGCACACAATTAACTAATTTATTAACTATTTAAAATGAGCGAAGAATTAAAAAATTCTCCAATCGAAGATTTCGACTGGGAAGCCTTTGAAAAAGGCGAAACTCAACGAGAGAAATCTCAAGAAGAACTGGAAAAAACCTATGACAAGTCACTTGGTTCGTTTAAGGACCATGAAGTAACTGAAGGTACCGTTATCTCAATCAACAAGCGCGAGGTAGTGGTTAACATCGGTGCTAAGTCAGACGGCATTATTCCTTATAACGAATTCCGCTACAATCCTGACCTGAAGGTGGGCGACACTGTGGAAGTTTACGTTGAAAGTCAGGAAGACCGCAAGGGTCAGCTCGTGCTCTCTCACAAGAAGGCACGCGCAAGCAAGAGCTGGGAACGCGTTAATCAAGCGCTTGAAAACGACGAAATCATCAAGGGCTACATCAAGTGCCGTACTAAGGGCGGTATGATTGTGGATGTGTTTGGCATTGAAGCCTTCCTCCCTGGCTCACAAATCGATGTGAAGCCTATCCGCGACTATGATGCTTACGTCAACAAGACTATGGAATTCAAGGTGGTGAAAATCAACCAGGAATACAAAAACGTGGTTGTGTCGCACAAGGCTCTTATTGAAGCCGAACTTGAACAGCAGCGCAAGGAAATCATCGCTAAGCTCGAAAAAGGCCAGGTGCTTGAAGGCACTGTTAAGAACATCACCCCTTATGGCGTGTTCATCGACCTCGGTGGCGTAGATGGCCTTATCCACATCACCGACCTCTCTTGGGGCCGCGTTAACAATCCTAACGACATTGTTAAGCCCGACCAGAAGCTCAATGTGGTTATCCTCGACTTTGATGAAGAAAAGAAGCGTATTGCTCTCGGCTTGAAGCAACTGATGCCACATCCATGGGACGCTCTCGATCCTAACCTCAAAGTTGGCGACCGCGTGAAGGGTAAAGTGGTGGTTATGACCGATTATGGTGCATTTGTAGAAATCGCTCCAGGTGTAGAAGGTCTGATCCACGTGAGCGAAATGAGCTGGTCGCAGCACTTGCGCAGCGCTCAAGACTTCATGAAGGTGGGCGACGAAGTGGAGGCACAAATCCTCACACTCGACCGCGAAGAGCGCAAAATGTCGCTCGGCATCAAGCAGCTCAAAGAAGATCCTTGGGAGACTATCGAAACCAAATACCCTGTGGGCAGCAAGCACACTGCAAAGGTTCGCAACTTCGCCAACTTCGGTGTGTTTGTGGAACTTGAAGAAGGCGTTGACGGCTTGATTCACATTAGCGACCTCTCTTGGACTAAGAAAATCAAACACCCAAGCGAATTCACCCAGATTGGTGCTGACATCGATGTGGTGGTTCTTGAAATCGACAAGGAAAATCGCCGCTTGAGCCTCGGCCACAAGCAGCTCGAAGATAATCCTTGGGACACTTTTGAAACCATCTTCACTGTAGGCAGCATTCACAAGGGCACTATCACAGAAATGCTCGACAAGGGCGCAGTGATCAGCCTGCCTCACGGAGTGGAAGGCTTTGCCACTCCAAAGCACCTCCAGAAAGAAGACGGCACTCAAGCTAAGCAAGGTGAAACCCTCGACTTCAAGGTGATTGAATTCAACAAAGACGCTAAGCGCATTATCCTCAGCCACAGCCGCATCTTTGAAGATGAGCAAAAGGCTGAAGTTCGCAAATCAAAGAAAGCCTCTAAGGCTCAAGCTGATGAACCAGTTGTGAACAACAACCTCGAAAAGACTACTCTTGGCGACATCAGCTCTCTCGCAGCATTGAAGGCTAAACTTGAAAAAGGCGAATAATAACTGATCACATCTAATTGACGAAAGCCAATTGATATCCCATATCGCGTGCATCTCATATAGTTTTTGAGATGCACGCTTTTTTATTATTTTGTTGTTTTACGATGCAAGGGGGCGAAAGGATTAACCGGGCTACCCTATAATAAAAAATTAATGTGATAAATTGACGATTCTCGGGTTTTCTAATTGATACAATCGTTTTATTTCTTACACCATTTGCCAGAATAAAAATTTTGTGGTAATTTTGCTATGTATTAGAAGAAACAAACGTTTATGAAGATTTTATTATATGTATTCATATTTACCGCAGCACTGACAATGGCGGTCTCTTGCCAAAAGGAGGCCTCATCGTCGGCAGATGAAGTTTCTTCTGATCAAGACACCGACACCATAGTGCAAACCAAAGCGCCAGCCGACACCGTAAAAGACATCATGGCACTGCCCATTTCTGAATTTGAAGGTGAAGCTGTAGGTGGAGCTATGAACAGCATTTTTCTTGAAGATGCACAAGGAGTGACTCGAGATTTCGCTTATCCCGACCTCGACCGCGACAGCATCGACGGCTGGGAAGAAGGTGATGTGGTAAGAGTAACTTTCACGCCATCGAAAGATGGCGATGTGGTGAAATCTGTAAGGGTTGTAAAGCATCATGAATAAGAAAATGCCAGAGATATTTTAAATTGACATATATGCGATAGTGGCTCAGTTGGTAGAGCATTGGCTTCCCAAGCCGAGGGTCGCGGGTTCGAGTCCCGTCTATCGCTCCCAGATAAAGAACAAAGGTGAAATCGTTTGCCTTTGTTCTTTTTATGTATAATTTTGAGGTGTAAAATTTGGAAAAGGCACAGTTAATCGTTATCTTTGCGATGCTTAATTACAACAGATACTCCTTATTTAATTATAAAACCAATTATTTTTAAACTAACTAATTAACAAAAAAAGCAATGAAAAAGTCTTTACTTTTTGCAGGGTTTGCAGCATTGGCTCTTTGCGCCAGCGCACAAAACCCATTCGCCTACGGCATACACACCGATGGCGTAAATGCTGAAGGTGTTGCCACTGGTAGCATCACTGTAAACTACACGCTCAATGCCAATGCAGAGAGCGGCTCTATCGTAATCCGCAGAGCTCCTCAAATGATTCCTGTTAAAACAATTGCCCTGGCTGGTGACCAGCTCACACAAGGCACCCATGCTGTTGTGGTTTCGCTGGAAGGTCTTCCAACAAATGGTCAATTAGGCTACACCATCACCACAACAGGTGCAAAAATTGACGCAGCAAAAGAAATCTTCAGCGATTTCTCTGCCGGTGCCAACCACCAGTACTGGAGCCCTTACGGCGTGGCTTGCGACAACAACACCAACAGCAAGCACTTCGGCCGCGTGCTGATTACCGAAACACAGGCAAACCAAGGCGCGTCTTATTTTGCAAAAGCAAAAGGCGTTGGTTCTGGCCTTTATGAATACGACCCTCAAGGCAACCCTGTATTCAACATGTCTGGCGACAGATATGGTTATAACCCATTTAACTGGACCGCAGGTACATACAAGGGTGGTGCACAAAATCAAAAGATGAATGCAAAGAAAGTTCGCATTGCTAAAGATGGTAGAATTTTCCTCGGCGTACTCAACACTGAAAACAATCCTCTCTACACCGTGAACCCAGACAACTTGGGCGAATGGACTCCAGTGTTCCAAGGCACAGCCCCCGACTCTACAGGCTATATCCTCAATGCAGACAGCGTCATGGTAGCTTCACCATCTGCTGCATTCGACGTGGTTGGTTCAGGAAGCAACCTAAAAATTGCTAACCTCGGCTGTAAGTTCGGTCAAAACTTCGTATATGGTTCATACACTTGCTATGAATATCCTCTTGGAGCAAACAGCACTTGGAGTGAGGCTGCTACAGCTGAAGTGATGCCATTTAGCCTTCAATATTCAATTTCTTCACAAAGCGTGTCAATCGCTTATGATGAAGATGGCAATGGCCTTTGGTATGCCCAATATCGCGGCGCTCCAAATGAAGCACAACCTGCTATCAAGCACGCTACGCTTAAAAATGGTGAATGGGAAGAAGACTACAGCGACATCACTACAGTGGTGCGCGGTGGTGGTATTGCCTACAACAAGGACTACACCCTCCTCGCCATTCCTGGCGGCAACAACAAGCTCAACGTGTACGAAGTAAGCAAAGACGCTGACGGCAAGCCTGTTCTCACTGTAAAATATACAGTAAACACTACCACAATCCGTGGCTTCAACGACATTTGCTTCGACTATGCCAACAACATCTACTCTTGCGACAACGGTAAGGAAGTGATGCAGCAAATCCAGCTTCCTTTGGAAAATCCTACAGTGGATGTGCCATGTCCAACAACAGAACTTTTCCGTGTGGGTATCTCAACTGGCGTAACCGAAGTTGGCGCAGCAGAAGCTAACAAGGCTCAAAAGGTAATTGAAAACGGTCAAGTGGTTATCATCAAAGGTGACAAGAAGTACAACTTGATGGGTGTAGAAATCAAATAATCATAAAAACCGATGTAAGAGTTTAGAATTTCAGTTCTAACCTACAAATCATATTAGAGTGTCGAATGTAAGTCAATGCTTCATTCGCCACTCTTTTTATCGTCTATAGCATACAGCACAAGAGACTAAATACCTAAATTATCGTCATAGAATAATGCCACATCTTTGTCAAAATATCCTTGAAGGCCGTAGGAATGCACGGTTAGTGCGACCAAATCAAATATGCGGCAGCCCATCCCAATAAGTTATAGTATTCACGATGAGCAGGATGGGTGCAAATGCACAGACCGAGCGTCACTACATAGAATAGTAATCATGGATATCTTTGGTGTGGATTGACTTTAAATAAAAATCCCTGCTTCGCGATTGTGAAGCAGGGATTTGCAAGCTGTAAGAAAGTTTTTTATTAAATCTTGATGAAATGTTCTTACACACATTCCATCAATTCATTTAAAGCAATATTATTTGCCCTTCTGCTCATAATAGAGTGTGCGAGAGGTTTGATTGCACACCTCGTCTGGACCAAAGTACTGGATTGGGCCAGGATAAACATAGCAAGTTTCCTTTGCCCACTTTGCGCGGTTCTTGGCAAACTCTTGGAAAGGTT
>JBNMJK010000028.1:0-30235 GCA_050873765.1 Sodaliphilus sp. | reverse complement strand
TCGCTCTCCGTAACGGGTTACCCCCGAAAAGCGAGTGCAAAGTTACACCTTTTTGACTTAACACCAAAATATTTCAGCACATTTTTTCAAACTTTTTTCACACTTTTCACATAATCCCCTGAAAAGCAGCCAGAAAAAAATTAGACAATTCCCCACACTGTTTAGTACTCTATACCACTAAACAGAATGAATAGAATTCGATAAAAAATACCTTAGGGATAAATATAGATATAGATGAATCGTGGGGGAAACAAAGGTGTATAACATCAATGTGACTGGTGGTTATCGTCTACTCCATTTATGATGTCAATAATATGCTGAGCCACATTTGACGATTTTTCAAGTTGCTTACAGATGTTTTTATTTAAATGTAATGCGTAAACATACAAAACCGCACCTATTGGTGAAAAGTAACAACAGAGCGTTTTCACCTTTTGATTATAGAGCAGCTTGTAAACCCATGGATTTGCCAAATAGGGAAAATCCATAGCTTTATTAATAATCAATTGACTCATTGAATTGCTCAAGTAGCTTACAGAACTCTCAAGAGTGTCGTTCGCAATATGTAATTGTTGCTGATACTGATCTTTTTTATAAAACGACAGATAGGAAGGACGGCCACGGAAAACAACAAGTGCATCATTCACCACGTTTTTCAAATGTTCCATTTTGGCAATAGCGACATCATCGATTACGGTATCAACCACCACCTCTTTTTTCTCAAGGTGACGTGTATTCTTCCCTCCAAACAACTTCCGCAAGAAAATCATATACGAGTCGAAGTCGAAAACCGCAGAATCATTTACAGCTTTATAGGTCAAGAAAACGCCAAGAGGCAAAAGTACCGCAGAACTCAGCCAGATGCCCTGCCACACAGGCCAATATCCATCGCGAGCCATCTTATAGCCAGAATTATCAATAATATAATAAATAACGAACAAAATGATGGAAATGACTATTGGCAATCCTAAACCACCTTTTCGAATGATAGCTCCGAGTGGCGCACCTATAAAGAAAAAGATCAAGCAAGCCAACGAAAGCGTGAACTTTTTCTGAAGTTCAATTCCATGTCGGCGTATCTGAGCATTGTCTTCATTAATTGAATAAGAGCGGAACTCAGCATTTTGTATAATGGAAGAAGCCGTATTGATGGCTGCATTCACCACAGTCTGACGTTCAGAAGTGGACATTGAATTATATATGGAGTCAAAATCGATAGGCCGGTCCATCTTCACGTCGGCGATTGGTTTAAGCTGAGGAACCGAGTCTTTATAGGACACCTGGTATGACTGCACACCACAAATAGGCACCGCCTTCATTTCATTGGCTATCGTAGAACCTATCGAATCCACTTTTTTCTGAACAGAATCAATAGTGTGAACCAGTTCAGTAATGTTCTTTCCTATATATTGCGACTTCATATTGTTGTCGTCCATACGTTTGAATGTGGCATCATAAGGAATCATAATATCCTTATCATGGAAAGACTCTCGCCTATACATTTCACTGCCAAAGCTCCCATTTCCTTGCTTTATATCCTCATACCAATTACCGTGATAAAGTTTAAGGCGAATATGCTTTTCATCTTTCGTAGTACTCAACGAGCCAGAGTCGGCCGTGACAATGCGAGGATATGAAGAAGGTTGATCTACACCATATATAATAACGCCATAAAGCATTCCCGATGTCTTATTCTTGTCTTTCACATAGACATTGTAACCAGGAATTTGGCTATTGATTGTGCCTTTAGTTATTTCAAGTGACAGCGATGTCTGACGGGCAGAGAAAAGTAAAGTGTACATTTTCACCTGCGTCTGTGGCAGCACGTCGTTCTGAAAAAAGAAAGCACCGATTGCCACTAACACAATAAAAATAATAAGTGATTTCATCACCCTGACAAGAGATATGCCAGCCGACTTTAACGCTGTAAGCTCAACGTGCTCTCCTAAATTGCCAAAAGTCATAAGCGAAGCAAGCAAAATGGCCAATGGCAATGCCATAGGGATAAACGACAACGCAGCATAGAAAAAAAGCTCGGCAAGAACGTGAATTTCAAGCCCCCTTCCCACAAGGTCGTTGATGTACCGGAATAAGAACTGCATCAGCAGAATAAAGAGAACGATGAAAAATGTCATACAGAACTGTGGAAGAAAAGTCTGTAGCATGAACTTGTTTAGTCTCTTTATTCCTAACATAAAATTTGCGTTTCGATTAAAATTGAGTGCAAATTTAGCAATTATTTCGTTCTTTCACTAAAAATAACCATCAGAAATAAAAACAGCGCAGAAAATACCGCATTATCAGATACCAAGGTTACGTTTGAGTTGACCAACAGAATTATTCCACAACTCTTTAAATTCCTCTACCTCATCTTCGTCAGATGCGAAATCGGTGATTTTCAGCGTACGCCCATGCGTGAGTTCCGAGACAAGTATTCTCATCTCAAAAAAAGTAGGTTCACCTTCATCGTCTTTCCAGTGAAAACGTATGTGAGAGTTTTGGCGAGCGGAAAGCAACGAGGCTTCACGCGACTCCTCATCCCAAACAATAGTGTAATCCTTGCCATCGTTTGTTACTTCATCAGCATACCAGGTTTCAAGTCCTGAATTAGTAGATAAAAATTGCCACAAAAGCGACAAAGGCACTTTCTCAAAATCGTATTCTATGCAAAATTTAATTCTTTCCATAAAGGGTTTTCATGTTAGTTTGCCAAATTAAATACAAAAAAAATTGCCACACAAGTTTTATAACATTTTTTTGCATTGCAATAACTCTTCTGATAAAGAAAAATCCCAAGAAAAATTTCGAAACGAAAGAAACCAAACAAAAACGATACCATAAAATTTCAAGAATTGGTGATTTATTATTAATTTTGCAATGAATAAATACCATATAATTATAATGGAACCATTATTTGAAAAATTAAAGAAAGAAGGCAAAGCTAATCCTCAACGACTCGTACTTCCTGAAAGTACAGAAGAACGTAATTTGATAGCAGCAAACTTGATGCTCTCTGAAGGCACAGGCAAAATCACGCTCATTGGCAACAAAGATAAAATCATAGCGAAAGCCAACGAACTAAACTTACCTAACATCAGTAAAGCTAAGTTTGTAGATAATGAAAATAGTGAAGAAACTGAAAAGTACGCTCAGCTATTTTACGAATTAAGAAAAAGCAAAGGTGTCACTATCGACGATGCAAGAGCGAAAGTAAAAAAACCTCTTTATCTCGGCTGCCTGCTCGTGAAGGCAGGAGAAGCCGACGGTATGGTTTCTGGTGCTATACATGCTACAAGTGATGTGCTTCGCCCAGCTTTTCAAATTCTTAAAACCGCACCTGGCGTAAACAGCGTATCGGGAGCGTTTATAATGGTTCTGCCAGAAGACAAGGCAAAATTATATGGAGAAAAAGGCATGCTGGTGTTTGCCGACTGCGCTGTTATGCCCGACCCAACAGAAGACGAACTTGCGCAAACAGCTGTACTGACGGCAAAGACAGCAGAAAAATTAGCAGGAATCACCCCCCGTGTAGCAATATTGAGTTTTTCCACTAAAGGAAGCGCCCAGCACGACAAAGTGACAAAAATGGTTAATGCTACAGCCAAGGCTAAAGCACTCGACCCAACGCTTAATATAGATGGTGAGCTCCAAGCCGATGCAGCCATTGTTGAATCAGTGGCCCAGCTTAAGGCTAACGGAAGCCCTGTGGCAGGAAAAGCTACAGTATTGGTTTTCCCTAACCTTGAAGTGGGCAACATTGCTTACAAGTTGGTTCAACGTCTTGGAGGCGTCACCGCAGTAGGCCCGATTCTGCAAGGCCTTGCAGCCCCGGTCAACGACCTGTCGCGTGGCTGCAACGCTGATGAAATCTACAAAACCCTATTGATTACAAGTAACCAAGCAATAAATAGAGAATAATAATTTTTAACAGTTCCGAATATGAATATTTTAGTATTGAATTGCGGTAGTAGCTCTGTAAAATACAAGCTTATCGAAATCAAGGCTAACAAGGTGCTTGCCGAAGGTGGCATAGAAAAAATTGGTTTACCCGACGCTTTCATCAAATTCAAATACGAAGGCCAAAAGATACAGCAAGACCTCGACATAACCGACCATGTGGGAGCCATCAAATCAATTCTGAGCAACTTGACGAGCCGGCAATATGGTTGCATCAGCGACTTCAAAGAAATCGACGCCGTGGGACACCGCGTGGTGCACGGTGGTGAGAAATTCAATAAAAGCGTTCTCATCAATGAAGAGGTAATCGCTAAAATCAAGGAATGTTACAGCATTGCGCCACTTCACAATCCCGTGAACATGGCTGGTATAGAGGCTATCAATGAAGTGTTGCCAACAGTACCACAAGTAGCCGTTTTCGACACTGCGTTCCACCAAACCATGCCACCAAAGGCATACATGTATGCCCTACCCTATAAATATTACATCATCGACCATGTGCGCCGATATGGTTTTCACGGAACAAGCCACCGCTACGTTACTCAACGCGTGTGCGAATTTCTGGGAGTAAAGCCACAAGGCAAGAAAATCATCACTTGCCACATAGGCAATGGCGGCAGTATCACAGCTGTACAAGATGGCAAGAGCATCGACACAACCATGGGCTTGACTCCTACCGAGGGCCTTATGATGGGAACAAGATGCGGTGACGTTGACCCTGGAGCAATACTCTTTTTGATGGAAAAGCATAATCTGAACTACAGGGCAATGCTTGACGTGGTCAACAAACTCAGCGGAGTGTCGGGCGTAACAGGTATTTCACCAGACATGCGAGAAATCAACGCGGCAGCCGACGAAGGTGACGAGCGCGCCAAACTGGCTCTCGACATGTATGAAAACCGCATCACCAAATATGTAGGCGCATCTGCAGCTGAAATGGGTGGTGTAGATATCATCGTGTTTACAGGCGGTGTGGGCGAACACCAGGCAAGCATTCGAGCAAATGTATGTAAATCGTTAGGATTTATGGGTGCAGAAGTAAATGAAGAGGTAAACAACTCAAACAACGGAGAGGAACAAATCATCAGCTCAGCAAACAGCTCGGTAACAGTTGTAGTCATACCCACCGACGAGGAATATATGATTGCAAAAGACACCGAGGCAATTGTAGAAGGACGAGAGCCATAAGCACTCATCGAAACTAAATAATAAAGCTTCAACAACAATACTACATTACATTATAATAATAATGAAACGTCTTTTGCTAATATTAGCTATGCTGGTTGCAACCACAATATCAAGCGTCGCAGCCACTCTCAATAGAACATATTTGGGTTGTGAGCTTGGTGCGACAACACAACAAGTTGCCACCGACACAATAAAAGAACAATACAGAAAAGATGGATTAATACCAAAAGTGGATGGCTGCAACGTGGTAGCTAACAAGATCCGGCTTTATGGTTACCAGTTCGATGAGGCTGAGTTGCAATTTAGCAACGACAAGCTGAAATCTATCACACTCACACGTGTTTTTTTTGATCTGGTTCAAGCCGACAGTTTTTTAAAAGAAGCTGCTCCATATTTTGTGGGTGAGGACTGCACACAAAACAACGAAGGACTGATCAGCGAACGTGATGGAAGTACCTATATTCGCTTAGCGCTAATCCAAACAGATGATGGCAGTGCAAAAGTTGAAGTTTTCATTACAGATTTAATAAGGAATTAATTTTCCAACCACGCCAACTGTTAATAAACTATAAAACACTATAAATTATAATCATCACAATTGAATCAGCCCCACTCCAAGGGGCTGATTTTTTTGATATTTACTTAAAAATTTGTAATTTTGCAGTCCGATTATGTCCGAATTTATTTATTCAAGGTTAAAGAAATAGCATTTGGCCGTGTTATCATCTTATAAACCAGCGAATTTTTAATTAACAAATTAATCAGGATTTTCTAAAAGTGAACACTTTAAGTTACAAAACAAATTCAGTTAAGGCTGAAGAAGTTAAGAAAGAATGGGTAGTGATTGATGCTACCGACCAAGTGCTTGGACGCTTGTGCGCAAAGGTTGCAAAGATTTTGCGTGGCAAGTACAAACCATGCTACACTCCACACGTTGATTGTGGCGACAATGTTATTATCATTAATGCCGACAAGGTGAAAATGACTGGCAAGAAATGGACAGAACGTGTTTACATTTCCTACACCGGTTATCCAGGTGGCCAGCGCTATGCCACTCCTGAAATTCTTCAAAAGAAATCAGAACGCAAAGACTTGCACCCAGGTATGCACCCTCTGTTCTTGCATGTGATTAAAGGTATGCTTCCTAAGAACCGTCTTGGAGCACAAATCCTTAAGAACGTGCACATTTATAATGGTTCTGAACACCCACACGAAGCTCAGCAACCAAAGGTAATCGACATTAACAAACTCAAATAATCAATTGGAAGTATGGAAAAAATCAATGCAGTAGGTCGTCGTAAAGCAGCTGTCGCTCGCGTATTCGTTGGCGAAGGTAATGGCGAAATCACAATCAACAAGATTGCTCTTGAAGAATATTTCCCATCTCCAATTCTTCAATACATTGTTAAGCAACCACTCAACACCCTTGAAGCTACTGAAAAGTACAGCATCAAGGCTAACCTCAATGGTGGTGGTTACAAGGGCCAGGCAGAAGCACTTCGCCTTGCTATTTCACGTGCTCTTGTTAAAATCAATGCCGACGACAAGGCAGCACTTCGTAAGGAAGGCTTCATGACCCGTGACCCACGTTCAGTTGAGCGTAAGAAACCAGGTCAGCCAAAGGCACGTAAGAAATTCCAGTTCAGCAAGCGTTAATCGAGACTTTTATTTATATTTATCGATTTTACGATTCGCTCAACTATTATTTCTCAAAAAAGAGAGTTTAGTATCCAAATCTCATGGACTCTCGCCCTAAAAAATAGGGAGGCTACTATGAGATTGATTAAGTAGAACGTAAACAAAAAAAGAAAAAATGCAAACACCAAGTTTTGATCAATTACTTGAGGCAACCTGCCATTTTGGCCACCTCAAACGCAAATGGAATCCTGCTATGGCTCCATACATTTTCATGGAACGTAACGGAATTCATATTATCGACCTCTATAAGACCCAAGCCAAGCTTGAGGAAGCCGCTGCTGCGCTTAAAAACATTGCTAAGGCCGGAAAGAAGGTTCTCTTCGTAGCCACCAAGAAGCAAGCTAAGCAAGTGGTTGCTGATCGTGCTTCAGCCGTAGGCATGCCATACGTTATTGAGCGTTGGCCAGGCGGTATGCTCACCAACTTCCCCACCATCCGCAAGGCAGTGAAGAAGATGGCCGCTATCGACAAAATGATGAAGGACGGCACATTCGACAATCTTTCAAAGCGTGAACGACTCCAAGTGACTCGCCAGCGCGCAAAACTTGAAAAGAACCTCGGCTCTATCGCCGACCTTAACCGTCTGCCATCAGCTATTTTTGTTGTTGACGTGATGAAGGAGCACATTGCAGTAGCAGAGGCTAACCGTCTTGGTATTCCTGTGTTTGGCATCGTGGATACAAACAGCGATCCAGGCAACATCGACTTCGTGATTCCAGCTAATGATGATGCTTCTAAGTCAATCGACTTGATTCTCACTTCTGTGTGCGAGGCTATCAACGAAGGCCTTGAAGAGCGCAAGGTGGAAAAAGTTGACAACAAAGACGCTGAAGAAGAGAACGAAGGCGAAGCTAAACCACGTCGCCAACGTGTACGTCGCAAAGCTGTAGTGGCAGAAGAAGCTCCTAAAGCAGAGGAAGCTGCTGCACCTAAGGCAGAAGACGCTCCTAAGGCTGAATAATTAATCGACATAAAAATTCTTTTAAAATAATTGACAATTATGGCAGTTAGTATTGAAGATATCAAAAAATTGCGCAAAATCACCAGCGCCGGTATGGTTGACTGCAAAAAGGCTTTGGCTGAAGCTGAAGGCGATTTGAACAAGGCTATTGAAATCGTGCGCAAGCGCGGACAAGCCATTGCAGCAAAACGCGCTGACCGTGATGCAGCTGAAGGCCGTGCATTAGCAAAGGCCAAAGGCAACTTTGCAGCAGTTATCTCAATCAAGTGTGAAACTGAGCCTGTAGCAAACAATGAGAAGTTTGCTAACCTCGTAAATGACACTTTGGACGCAGCTATTGCAGCTGGCGCAAAAACTGTAGCAGAAGTTCTTGCTCTCCCTCTCTACGACTCTACCGTTGAAGAACAAATCAAAGTTCTTTCTGGTGTGACTGGCGAGAAAATGGAGATGGGCGACTATGCTGTGGTAGAAGGAGCTTACACTGTGGCTTACAACCACTTCAACAAGAAACTCTCTACAATCGTGGCTTTCAACCACGAAGTGGAAGAAGAAGTGGCTAAAACCATCGCAATGCAAGTGGCTTCTATGAGTCCAATTGTTGCTACTCGTGATCAAATCGCTCAAGAGAAGATTGACGAAGAATACAGCATTGCTGTTGAAAAAACTAAGGCTGAGCAAATTAAGAAAGCTGTTGACAACGCTCTTAAGAAAGCTGGTTACAACGCTTACTATTGCGAAACCGAAGAACATATGGACGAAGCTCTTCGTAAGGGCTACATGACTGAAGAAGACATTCAAAAGGCTAAGCAAATCAAAGAAGAGACTGCTGAAGCCAAGAAAGCAAACATGCCTGAGCAAATGATTAAGAACATTGCAAACGGACGTTTGAATAAGTTCTTCGCAGAAAATGTGCTTATGGAGCAGGAAGTTGACGCTGATGGCGTAGAAAAGATGACTGTGGCAAACTACTTGAAGAAATTCAACAAGGATTTGGAAGCAATCGACATGAAGCGCGTAAACCTCAACGCAGACTAATGAATTAATCTACATTCTTATAATTTAAAGGCGACCAAATGGTCGCCTTTATTTTTTTTATACTCTGTAAATGAAACATTTTTTCAATTTTCAAAAAAAAGCAGGATCATTTTTTGGGGACAACATTCTTCAACTTTATGCAACACATAGGATAAATCAAAAGAATTTATTAAATTTGTATGATTGAAAAATTGAAAAATATGAAAACGTATCTTGTGACGGGAGCAGCAGGCTTTATCGGCTCTAACTTTGTGAAATATCTTCTAAAAAAGTATGGCAATAATATTAAAATCATTATTGTTGACGCTCTCACATATGCTGGCAACCTCGCATCTATCAAAGACGAGATAAAGCGTGACAACGTTACATTCGTAAAAAGCGACATCGCTGATTATGACAATATAAGGGATATATTTACAAACAACGACGTGGACTATGTGGTGAATTTTGCAGCAGAAAGCCATGTGGATAGAAGTATCACAAATCCAAAATTATTCCTCGAAACAAATATTCTTGGCACGCAGAATATGCTCCAGTGCGCAAGAGAGGCATGGTTTAAAGGGAAAGACGGCCAAGGCTTTAATATCTATAAAGATGGTGCCAAATATCTTCAAATATCTACCGACGAGGTGTACGGAAGCCTTTCCAAGGACTTTGAAGAAGGGCAGCCACTGCATGTGAGCGATGATGTGAAGAGAGTGATTGAAGGCCGCGACAACCTAAAAACCTATGGTAAGCAGTTCTTCACAGAGCAAACGCCTCTCGCACCACGATCGCCTTATTCTGCATCAAAAACAAGTGCCGATTTACTGGTGATGGCCTATTACGAAACCTACGGCTTGCCCGTGTGCATCACAAGATGTAGTAACAACTATGGCCCTTACCACTTCCCAGAGAAACTCATACCACTCATCATCAAAAATATTCTTGAGGGGAAGAAATTACCTGTATATGGCAAAGGACTTAATGTGCGCGACTGGCTGTATGTGGAAGATCATTGCAAAGGCATTGACATGGTGCTTAGAAATGGACGCGTTGGTGAAGTTTATAACATTGGCGGCTTCAACGAGGAAAGCAATATCAACATCGTGAAACAGGTGATAGCCATCATCTCACGGATAATGCACACTGAGCCTAAATATCAAAAATTGCTTAAAGTAAATTTAAGTGAGATAAACGAAGGCCTCATCACCTATGTGGCCGACAGACCTGGACATGACATGAGATACGCCATCGACCCATCAAAGATTGCAACAGAACTGGGCTGGTATCCCGAAACGCCATTCTCTGTGGGTATTGAAAAAACAGTGAGATGGAATCTTGACCATCAAGACTGGGTAGAAAGCGTCACGAGTGGTGATTATCAAAAATATTACGAAAAAATGTACGGAAACCGTTAATTATATTATCAGATATGAAAGGAATAGTGTTAGCTGGAGGATCCGGCACAAGGCTCTACCCCATCACAAAAGGTATTTCAAAACAGCTTGTCCCTATCTACGACAAGCCTATGATTTACTATCCCATATCGGTTTTAATGCTTGCGGGCATACGGGAAATACTCATCATTTCCACACCTCACGACTTACCACTGTTTAAAAGGCTCCTCGGTGACGGAGATGACATTGGTGTGAGATTCAGCTATGCAGAGCAACCAAGCCCCGATGGATTGGCTCAGGCATTCAGCATTGGAGAAGAGTTTATTGGCAACGACAACGTGTGCCTTGTTCTTGGCGACAACATTTTCTATGGGCAAAGTTTCACAAAAATGCTAACCGACGCGTCTGAGCGAACCTATGCAGCCGACAAGTGCACACTATTTGCATATCCAGTAGTTGATCCAGAGCGATTTGGAGTTGTTTCATTCGACAACAGCGGCAATGCCACAAAAATTGTAGAAAAGCCTGTAAAACCAGAGTCGAAATATGCTGTCACCGGTCTGTACTTCTACCCTAATGATGTGGTGAAGGTGGCTAAAAGTATTAAGCCATCAGAAAGAGGCGAACTTGAAATCACATCTGTGAACCAAGTTTTTCTTGAACAAAATCGAGTGTATGTGCAGACCCTCGGTAGAGGTTTTGCCTGGCTCGACACCGGCACCGCCGAATCGATGATTGACGCAGCGAATTTTGTGCAGACGATAGAAAAGCAGCAAGGCGTGCAGGTGGCATCACTTGAAGAAATCTCGTTCAGAAATGGGTGGATTTCTCGCGAACAACTGCTCAAACTTGCTTTGCCTCTCAAAAAAAACCTATATGGCCAATATCTTATCAATCTTGCAGAAAATGGATTGTAAAAAGCCTAAAATCATACAGCTGCAAAAAATATGTGATCCCCGTGGCAATCTCTCTGTGATTGAAGGCTGCACAGATATTCCCTTCGACATCAAGCGCACCTACTGGATTTATGATGTGCAAGGCGGCATGAGTCGATTTGGGCACGCATTCAAAAAACAAGAAGAATTTATCGTTGCACTCTCAGGGAGTTTTGATGTTGTTCTTAACGATGGTTCTGAAGAAACGCGTTATCACTTGTCACGTTCCTACTACGGGCTATACGTCCCCCCTATGATTTGGCGCAGCATCGATAATTTCTCTACAAACTCGGTGGTTTTCGTCCTGTCAAGTGAACTCTACGACCCATCAGACTACATTGAAAATTTCGACAGCTACAAAAATTTATTGAATAATAATGAATGAATGTAACAATATTGGTAATGCGTCTATAAATCAATGCAAATTGATTACACTTGAGCGTCACCATCACGTCAATGGCAACTTAACCGTGGTGGAAGACAGGAATGAAGTGCCTTTTAAAATCAAGCGGGTGTATTACCTCTACGACATTCCTGGCGGAGAAGAACGGGGAGGACACGCGCATAAAGCCCTATATCAGCTTATTGTGGCAATCAGCGGCAGTTTCACGGTAAATATCACTGATGGAAAAGAGGCTAAGTCGATAACGCTCAACCGCCCTTATGAAGCATTGCTGATAGTGCCGGGGATTTGGAGAACACTCAACAATTTTTCTTCAGGCTCAGTATGCGCTGTCATTGCAAGCGAGCACTATGATGAAAGCGACTATATAAGGAACTACGATGAATTTATCTCACTCACCGCTAATGAGCATGACAAATAATTAAGCAATTTATGAAGAAATATCCTTTTCTTGATTTAGGCTTAGCCAACAAGCCTATAGAAAATGAACTAAAAAATGCGGCTTGTAGGGTTATTGAATCTGGTCGATATCTACATGGAAACGAAACCCTCATGCTTGAACAAGAGGTGGCTGCTAAATGTGGCACCGATTTCTGTGTGGGAGTGAGCAACGGACTTGATGCCCTAAAACTGATTTTTAGAGCCTATAAAGAATTGGGCCTTCTCGCAGAAGGCGACAAAGTCATAGTTCCTGCAAACACATTTATAGCAAGTGTTTTGTCGATAAGCGACAACCGTCTCACACCGGTTTTGTGCGACCCGTCTGTACTCACAATGAATCTTGACCCTGATTTGATTGAAGATCTTATCGACGAAAAAGTTAAAGCCATATTGCCAGTTCATCTCTATGGCAGCCCTTGTTGGTCAGAAAAATTAAAAGAAATAGCTGAAAGAAGGCATTTGCTCGTGGTTGAAGACAATGCGCAAGCTATCGGAGCCAAAGCAGCCACAAGTGGCTTGAACGGAACGTTCTACACGGGCGGATTAGGTCATGCGTCGGGCATCAGTTTCTATCCCACTAAGAATCTTGGGGGGCTTGGTGATGCAGGCGCAGTATTAACTAACGATGAGGAGCTGGCCAAGACAGTGAGAACGCTTGCGAACTATGGTTCTGACCGTAGATACCACAATATTTACAAAGGTTACAATTGCAGAATTGACGAAATACAAGCGGCAATGCTTCGAGTGAAGCTATCGCATCTCGACGAAGAAACAAACCGAAGAAATACGATAGCAGAAACTTATTCTTCCCATATCAGCAATCCTCTGGTCACCACACCCCAAATATTTCCTGATATGCTACAAGTATGGCACCAATATGTAATAAGGACTAAGCATCGCGACACTTTCCGCCAATATTTATCCGATCATGGTGTTCAGACCGACATTCACTATGCCGCACCTCCACATCTTCAGCCTTGCTATGCTGAATTTCACTCTGCTCATCTGCCCGTAGCCGAACAGCTGGCAAATGAGGTGGTAAGTCTGCCTATTGCTTATCCAATCACAGTAGGTGACGCGATTGAAATTTCCAACATAATCAACGATTTCAAAGAGTAAAATTTAATAATGAACAAATTTCATCTTTCAAATAAGCCTGCGCCTATAGGCGTGTTCGATTCTGGATTCGGTGGACTTTCCATCTTACGTGAAATCAGAAAAATTCTGCCCGAATACGATTACATATTCCTTGGCGACAATGCACGCGCCCCCTATGGATCGAGGTCGTTTACTTTAGTGTATGAATATACACTTCAAGCGGTGGAGCACCTTTTTGAACAAGGCTGCTCACTCGTGATCATCGCATGCAACACAGCTTCAGCTAAAGCTCTACGCACCATACAACAAATAGATTTGCCGAAAATCGACAACTCACGGAGAGTGCTTGGTGTAATTCGCCCAACAGTAGAGAAAGTGGGAGAAATCAGCAAGAATGGCCATGTGGGCATATTTGGAACGCCTGCCACCATACAGAGCGAAAGCTACAATATCGAAATTTCAAAAATGTATCCTTCATTTAAGGTATATGGGCACCCCTGCCCCATGTGGGTTCCTCTTGTAGAAAACAAGGAAAGCGATGGCCCTGGCGCTGATTACTTTGTGAAGAAGGACATTGATGCTCTCTTATGCCAATGTGCTGATATCGACACTGTGATTTTAGGCTGTACACACTATCCACTTCTGATTAACAAAATCAAGAAATATATGCCTTCGGGAGTAAACGTGATAGCACAGGGAGGAATAGTGGCAAGCAGCTTAAAGGATTATTTAAAACGCCACCCCGAAATTGAGCAAAGATGTTCAAAAGGAGGAACATGCCAGTATTTCACCACTGAAGACGCCGACAAATTCAGCGAAGTGGGCAGTATATTTGTCAAAGAAAAAATCAACGCCAAGCACGTAACGCTATAACAAGCAGAAGAAAAACGCTGCTGCTAACCACTATGTAATATTATACATGCATTGCTGGTTAAGGGTTATAGTAGTCGGTACAGTAAAAGCCCAGCACTTGCTGAGCTGAACGATACGACTCTACAGCTGGTCCGTCGGGATTCAGATCTATTGATTTGAGGTAAGAATTCATAGCCATTCGCCAATCGCCTTTCTGACGATAGGCATTGCCTCGGAGATAATAAACCTCAGCCATAACTGTGTCATCGAAAGTCTTCAACAAATACTCTTCAGTGGCCTTTATCACTTCATCAGGCTCACTATTGAACAACAATCTCTTTATCTCTTCTATATTTTTCATTAACTTTGTATTCTAATAGAATAGTAAAGTTAGAAATAATTCTCCAAATCCACCACAAATGAAGCGTATATTATTATCATTTCTGTCATGTTGCATCATTCTTTGCGCATACGGAAAAACCACACCCGAACAGTGTCAAGGCAGCCTTCGCCCGTATCCTTACACAATTGAGCAAGCAGCTGCACCCGATAGCCTTACGCCAATTTATCTCATTCACATAGGCCGACATGGGTCGCGCTTCCCTGCTGGTCCATATTCTGCCAACAATATGCTGAAAGCATTGCAAAAGGCTGATTCACTGCACACGCTCACACCACTCGGAATGCAATTCAAGCGTCTTGTTGAAAACATTATAATACGCTCAGTTGGACGTTGGGGCGCACTCGACTCTATTGGTATGGAGGAGCAAAGAGGTATTGCCCGACGAACTGTCAAGCGATGCCCAACCCTCTTCAGTAAAGCGAAAATGGCATCGATAGCAAGCTATTCGCCAAGAGCAATTATGAGTATGTACTCTTTCACCCACGAAATCAGCAAGTTTGAACCTGGTATCAGCAATTACACATACACTGGTAAAGAATTTAACCAGCTCGTTAGGCCATTCGACTCCGATTCGGCATACAAAGCATATATGAAGGAAAAGCCATATATGAAGATTTACAATCAATTCGTTAAGCAAAATGCCCCAAACACCGTGAGCCGCCTATTAGGTGACAAATATCCTGCCACAAACGACGAGCTTCAGCAGCTTTCTATTATTGAATACTACAATATAGCTAATATGGAAGCAATGGGTATGACTAACGACTGGAAGCCATACTTTACCGAACAAGAATACGAACAGCTTTGGTCGTGTTTCAACCTTCGCCAATATTTCATGCATTGCGCAAATCAGCTGTCGAGCGCACCGGCAAATCAGTCGAAACCCTTACTCCGCAACATTATTCAGCAACTTGAGAATGTAAAAAACGTTAACATTGATTTCAATGTTAACGCCTATTTCGCCCATCAAGAAACTGTGATGCCATTTATGTCTCTTGTAAAAATTAAAGGCACAACCTTCAGTGGCACCGATTGGAGAAAACTGAAAGACAACGTGCAAGATTACGTCATCAGCCCTATGGCTGCCAACATTCAATACACAGTATATAGAAGTCTGAGCGGTAAATTGTACCTAAGATGCGATGTCAACGAGCAAGTTGTAAGCATAAAAAATAATGGCCAGCTATACACCAGCCTTGACGAAGCATTGCGTTTCTTCAACTCTTTGGCAAAATGAGGCACGCATTTTATTTCTTAATATTCACTGTTCTCACATTTCTGGTAGGCTGTGGTAGCAAGCAATACGTATTCACGTCAAAAAGAAGTCCTTTGCCAGTCGCGGTCAGCAGCATCTACAATACAGATAAATACATTCACACCGATAGCTGCGACTACAATGACAGCATCGACACAGCAGAAATCGACAGTGTGGCAAGTTTCGACACGCTGCACTATATCGACTACACAGATAAACTCAAAAGAGGAAAAGCTAAATATAGGAGCGAGAGAGAAATCGACATCATCGTGGTACACTCCTCTCATTCATTAGGAGCTGACACATTTAACGTGGATGGCGTAATTAACCTATACAACAGATATGGTGTAGGCGCTCATTATTTGATTGCCAGAGATGGCGTAATCTACAAACTTGCTGATGAAAACGACATCACTTTCCATGCAGGAGAAAGCACACTTCCAGGTGAGCCAAGCCGCCATTCCTTAAATAAAAGTTCCATAGGCATCGAAATCATCAACACTCCTCTGACAGGACCAACAGATGCTCAATACATAGCGTTGGCCACTCTCACCGAAGACATTCAAACGAGGCATAACATCAAATACATTTATGGGCACAGTGATATTGCGCCACTAAGAAAGACTGACCCATGGGCTTTCGATTGGGAAAAATATTTCAACCTAATCAGCTTCACAAACCCCACAAAGTCAGACACAACCAGCGCAAGTGCCTCAGTCCTTCCCTTCGACAGTATAACTTGTAAATAGTCGCAAATGAGGGAAATGTAACAATTTTTAATGGTTTCTCCATCATTAAAATTTGCATGCCTTTTCATAACTGAAAATCAACCAGTTTGAATTTTTATCAGAAAAAATAGTTACTTTTTTTGACAAAACAGAAAAAATATTGCTAATTTTGTAAATCAATTTTGGGAAAGGTGAGAATATTTGAAATTTATATTTCAGGATACAAGTTTCCAAGGCTTCATTCCATTCTTGTAGGAATGAAGGGTAAGCACAACTCCCCTCGCCTCGCCCACTCACCAAGCGAAACAATCTACCAAAGACTCTTATCCACTATAAGAGCCTTTTTTCGTTAATATAGTTTGTAAATAGTTAGAGTAATGTCACATTTAAGATTTAAAGAAGTGGAGCTGGCGTTTAATAGGGAGCCAGTGGCAGTTGATATTCCAAAAGAAGCGCCATCGGAATACTATGGCATGTATGTGTTCAACAGGGAAGCCATGTTTAAATACTTGCCTAAAAAAACATTTGACGCCCTCACTTATGCCATCGACAACAAAAAGCCGCTCGACATCGCTGTAGCCGACAGCGTGGCTGCAGGTCTGAAAAAATGGGCTATGGAGAAAGGCTGCACTCACTACACTCACTGGTTTCACCCACTCAATGAAGGCACCGCAGAAAAGCACGACTCCTTCATCGAGCACGACGGCAAGCATGGAGTGATTGAGGAATTCAGTGGTAAACTCCTCATTCAACAGGAGCCCGACGCGTCAAGTTTTCCTAATGGCGGAATAAGAAACACTTTTGAGGCACGCGGCTATTCAGCTTGGGACATATCCTCTCCAGCCTTCATACACGACAACACACTTTGCATTCCTACTATTTTCATCTCCTACTCTGGAGAGTCGCTCGACTATAAGACTCCACTTTTAAGAGCGCTCAACAGCGTGGACAAGGCCGCCACTTCAGTTGCGCAATACTTTGATGAAAATGTGAAGCACGTCACCTCAAATCTCGGCTGGGAACAAGAATACTTCTTGGTAGATGAAGCCTTATTTGCTGCTCGCCCCGACTTGATAATGACCGGGCGCACACTCATGGGTCATGAAAGCGCTAAAAACCAGCAACTTGAAGACCACTATTTCGGCGCCATTCCAATGCGTGTGGAAGAGTTTATGCTCGACTTGGAAATTGAGTGTCACAAACTCGGAATCCCTGCCAAGACACGCCATAACGAAGTGGCTCCAAATCAGTTTGAGTTGGCTCCTATTTTTGAGGAAACCAACCTGGCAAACGACCATAACCTCTTGCTGATGAAAGTAATGGCACAAGTGGCACGTAGACATCATTTCCGCGTATTGCTTCACGAAAAGCCATTCGCTGGCATCAATGGTAGCGGTAAGCACAACAACTGGAGTCTGAGCACCGACACTGGCGTTCTGCTTTTCAAACCGGGAAAGACAGCAAAAGAAAACTTACAGTTCATTACATTTATCAGCAATGTGATGCACACCGTATATAAATATAACGGCTTGATTAAAGCTTCCATTTCTTCGGCCACTAATGCTCACCGATTGGGAGCCAACGAGGCACCACCAGCAATCATCTCTATGTTCATGGGTGACCAAATAAGTTCAATCCTCGACTCGCTGATAAGCACTGATAAGGAAGACAGCCTCAAGTTTAGCGGAAAATCGGATCTGTCACTGAACTTGAATCAGATTCCTCACCTGCTGCTCGACAACACCGATCGCAACCGCACATCTCCCTTTGCCTTCACAGGCAATAGGTTTGAATTCCGCGCTGTGGGTTCATCAGCCAACTGCGCAAGCGCAATGATTGCCATCAATTCTGCCCTTGCAGAGCAATTGATGAACTTTAAGGAGGCTGTAGATGCCAGAGTTGAAAAAGGTGAAAAACTTTTCGACGCAATCCTTGCCGAGGATAAAAAACTCATCGAACAGTCGAAAGCTATTCATTTCGATGGCAATGGATACAGTGATGAGTGGAAAGAAGAGGCTAAACGCCGTGGCTTAGACTGCGAAACTTCTGTACCTCTGATTTTCGACCGTTACCTCGACGACCAAACTGTGAATATGTTTAAAAAAGTAGGTGTATTCACTAAGGTTGAACTAGAGGCACGCAACGAAGTGAAGTGGGAAACCTACACCAAGAAGGTGCAAATTGAGTCGAGATGCTTTGGCGACATGGCATTGAACCACATTATCCCTGTGGCCACAAAATATCAAAACATGCTGCTTGATAATGTGTTTAAAATCAAGAGTTTGTTCCCACAGGAAAAAGGTGAAAAAATTGCGGCTCAAGACATGGCTATGATTGAGAAAATGGCTGAGCACATGCAATTTATCAAAGACAACGTTCAAGAAATGATAGAGGCAAGGAAAGTGGCCAACAAAATCACAAGCGAGCGTGAAAAGGCCATTGCCTACCACGACACAGTGGTTCCATTCCTCGACAGCATTCGCTACCATATCGATAAACTGGAGCTGATGGTGGACGATGAAATGTGGCCTCTGCCAAAATACCGCGAACTCCTGTTTATCAGATAAAAACTTATCCTACCAATCTGCCTTGCAGTGGCAAAAATCCACTGCAAGGTTATTTTTTTTCAAAAAGAACACCAAATGGAGATTCTGAAACATGAATGTGGCATAGCAATGATTAGATTGCTTAAGCCTGTTGATTATTACAAATCAAAATATGGAACTTCACAGTATGGCCTCAACAAGCTCTACTTGCTGATGGAGAAACAGCATAATCGTGGTCAAGAAGGGGCTGGCATAGGCTGCATCAGTCTTGACGCTCAGCCTGGCAATGAATACATTTTCAGAGAAAGAGGACTTGGTTCGGGGGCTATCAGTGAAATTTTTGACAAGGCGAGAAAAGATATCGCCATGGCAAAAGAAGCGAATGAAGATAGCAGCAGACTTCCTTTTATAGGCGAAGTGTATATGGGCCACCTCCGATACAGCACCACTGGCAAACACGGCATCAGCTACGTGCATCCTTTTTTGCGACGCAACAACTGGAAGTCGCGCAACCTTATGCTCTGCGGCAATTTCAACATCACCAATGTGGAAGAAGTGTTCTCTTCCATTGTGGAAGAAGGTCAGCACCCACGCATCTATAGCGACACCATTATCCTGCTCGAACAAATTGGGGCTTTCTTGGACAAAGAAAACCAGCGTCTTTACAATCAATACAAAGAAGGACTTGACGGCATAGAACTCACTAAGAAAATAGAAGACAATATCAACTTCACCAATGTGATTCAAACGCCGGCCCGCACTTGGGACGGTGGCTACGTGATATGTGGTGCCACTGGTAGTGGCGACATTTTTATTCTTCGTGATCCTCATGGCATTCGTCCTTGTTTCTATTATATGGACGAGGAGGTGTTTGTAGCCGCTTCCGAACGTCCTGTAATTCAAACAGCCATGAATGTGAGAATCGGTGATATCAAAGAACTTGAATCGGGCGAGGCTATCATTGTCAGCAAGAATGGAACTATAAGCACGAAACAAATATTGCCAAAACTCGACAATAGAAAATGTTCGTTTGAGCGTATTTATTTTTCACGTGGCAGCGACGCTGATATTTACAAGGAACGCAAACTTTTGGGTCGCAACCTTACGGATAAGATTCTGCAAGCCGTAGATTATGACTTGGAGAACACAGTGCTTTCATTTATACCTAACACCGCAGAAGTGGCATATATAGGTATGTGTGAAGGTATGGACGACTATGTGAAAGGCATACAGCTCAAAAAAATCCTGTCGCTTGACAAAAACAAGCCTCATTATGCCAATGAACTTGAAAATATACTGAAATTGAATGTGCGGAAAGAAAAAATAGCCATTAAGGATATCAAACTTCGCACATTTATAGCCGAAGGTAAATCGCGCAACGAATTAGCCGCTCACGTTTACGACGTGACCTACGGCCAGATTAAAAATAATATCGACAATTTGGTTGTGATTGACGACAGCATCGTGCGTGGCACCACACTGAAGCAGTCGATAGTGCGTATTCTCGACCGCCTCCACCCCAAAAGAATTGTTATCGTGTCTTCTTCCCCTCAAGTCAGATTCCCTGACTATTACGGCATAGACATGTCGAGAATGGCTGAATTCTGCGCTTTCAGAGCCGCCATTGCCTTACTGAAAGAAAAAGGACTCGAAGGTCTCATCACTAATGTGTATGAGAAATGCAAGGCACAAGAACATAAACGCAAAGAAGAAGTAGTCAACTACGTAACTGAAATTTACTCACCTTTTACCGATGAGGAAATATCACAGAAAATTGCTGAAATGATCACCGACAAGAGTATCAAGGCAGAAGTTAAAATCGTGTATCAATCGCTTGAAGGGCTTCATAGTGCCATACCCAACCACCCTGGCGACTGGTACTTCTCTGGCGACTACCCTACCCCTGGCGGTAACAAGATGGTAAACCAAGCGTTTATCAACTGGTATGAGGGTAACCCTGATAAGCGATAAATTCAGATTATAAATATGGAAAATTGGCGAGACCTACGTTAATGGCACTGGATTAAAGTAGGTTTCGTCGTTTTCGTTATATCTGACAAACCCTTCATCCACCAGAAATGAAAGATTGCTCGTGATGTCATCGGTTGAGAAAGCAAGGGTTTGCACAAATTCCTCAATCTTTCGTGGTCGGAGTTGTGCCATATATAGTATGCCATTTCGCACATCTTCTTGGGTGTAGCTCAGCCGTTTCTTTTCAGCAATACACACATCACAATTTCCGCAGTTCGCCTCCATATCTTCTCCAAAATAGGAAAGAAGTTTCTTTTCGCGGCACACTTGTGAGTTAAACGCATAGTTAATGACGGCATTAATACGCTGCTCCATTCGATCACGTTGTTCTTCATATATGGCTAAAGGAATTTGCACATACTTTAATTCTTCGCGCGAAGTGGTAAAAATGATGTAAGCTGTCCGTTTTCTTGGAATGTAGTGCAAAATGTGCAAGTGTGTGAGTTCTATAAGCGATTCATAAATCTGCTGTTCGGTCAAACCAAACCGATACGACAGCACCGACTCGTTGATAAACACATAATCTGAAAATAATCCTGTGTAGGTTCGCAGCAAGGCTTGCAACACTACGTCCACATTGGCATTAGAAGTGTGAATGTTGTATAACTCCTCTTTAGTGGCAAGTATCATCACCCTTGACTGGTGGTCCATCTCCTCCACATACTCTATATACCCTGCTTGAGTGAGCAATTTGAGCGCACTGTGGGTAGGCAGTATGGGAAACTTAAAAGTTCGGCAAAATAGTTCAAAATTAAACTCACACTGTCGCTGAAACCCCTCACCAAGTGCTATATGCAAATGGTTGCACAGCATCTCGTACACCTTCTTAATAAAATCACGTTCTGGATAAGAGTCTGTGATGTGACGCAGAAGCGTTCGCTTGTCGTTGTGTCCTGTCAGCAATACCGCATACGCACGTTTCCCGTCGCGCCCTGCTCGCCCAGCCTCTTGATAGTATTCTTCAAGTGAATTTGGAATATCCACGTGAACCACCACACGCACATCGGGTTTGTCGATACCCATACCAAAGGCGTTGGTTGCCACAATCACCCGTGTTTCATCAGATTTCCACTTGTTCTGCTTGTTTTCCTTGTCTTCCACATAAAGACCGGCGTGATAAAAATCAGAAGTGATTCCATAGCGATTCAGTTGATCGGAAATCTCTTTAGTTCGCCGCCTGCTTCTCACATACACAATAGCCGAACCTGCAACAGACTTTAAGATGTGAACGTGTTCTCTGATTTTTTCTTCTGTGGGACGAACAACATAGGATAAATTGTGGCGTGCAAAACTTTTTTTAAAAATCGATGAATGTTTGAATTCAAGCTTATCTACAATGTCGTTGACCACAGCCTGAGTGGCAGTTGCGGTTAGGGCAAGTACAGGGGCATCAGGAAAATATCTTCTGATGGAAGCAATCTTAAGAAAAGAAGGACGAAAGTCATAGCCCCATTGTGAAATACAGTGTGCTTCATCCACCACAATCATGCTCAAATCCATCAACTTAAGCTGGTCAATAAAAGATTGTGATGATAGACGTTCTGGCGAAACATATAAAAATTTATATTTGCCATTGCGGCACTTCTCATACACCTTTTTGATTTCGGTAAAAGAAAGTCCGGCATATAAGTAGCACGCCTTGATTCGTCGGGCAAGCAAGTTATCAACCTGGTCTTTCATCAATGAGATGATGGGTGTCACCACCAAGGTGACACCCTCAAAAATCATACCAGGCACTTGAAAGGTGATGCTCTTACCACCTCCGGTAGGCATCAATCCCAGCGTATCGTTGCCAGAAAGCACCGAACTTATGATGTCTTCCTGAAGTGGACGAAAGCTATCGTACCCCCAGTATTTTTTTAGTATATCATTCGGATTTTTCATCAGAAGCCGCTGCTTGGTCATGAATTCTGATGCCCTTTATCTGTAGTTGTACGGAAGTGGTGCCTCTGCGCTTACTTTCCTCTATGGTGTAGCAAATATCAAATGGCTTGTGCTGCTTAATATAGTCGAAATATTCCGACATGTTAAAGGCTATGCCATTCATTATTTTATTGCTTTTGCTGTCAACCAGTTCAAACTTAATGTGCTCCATTTTGCGTCCCACTATTTTACTGGTGCCGAAATCATATACATTCCGAGTAAAGAACACAGGCTTAGTATTGTCAGGACCATAGGGGTTAAAGAGACGCAACGTTTTTAATAGCTCATTATTTATCTGGTCGAAGTCAAGTTCGCAATCAACCGTGATTTGCGGTGTCACCTGCTCCAACTCTATATGTGATTCCACATAATCCGTGAGCCTACGGCGAAATTCGTCGATATTTTTCACCTTTAGCGAAAGCCCAACAGCATTCGTGTGGCCGCCAAAAGTTTCAAGCAAATCACGGCTTTCGCTAATGGCCTTATAAATGTCAAAACCATTCACCGAGCGCGACGATCCTATGGCTATGCCATCGGAATCATAGGTCAGCACCACCGACGGGCGGAAATGCAATTCTGCAAGCCGTGATGCCACAATGCCGATAATGCCCTTATGCCAATTCTCATCATAAATCACAATAGGTTTCTTGCCTTGAATCTGCTTTTTGTGGTTTTCAATAATAATATTGGCCTCTTCCGTGCTTCGTCGATCAAGCTCTTTGCGCTCTTTATTGAACTGGTCAATGCGCTTGCTTATCTCATAGGCCTCCGAGCTACTCTTTGTGACAAGTAGCTTCACCGACTCAGTCCCCGACTCCATACGTCCAGAAGCATTGATTCGCGGACCAATTTTGAAAATAATGTCAGATATTGTGATTTCTTTATTCGACAGTCCACAGAGCTTAATAATACTTCTAAACCCAACGTTAGGATTTGAATTTAAACGCTTCAGGCCATAGTAGGCCAAAACACGGTTTTCGCCCACAATCGGCACAATATCGGCAGCTATACTTACCGCACACAAATCAAGCAAGCTTTCAAGCCCATACATGTTGCCCATACCATTACTGATGGCAAACCCCTGCATAAACTTGAAGCCCACACAGCATCCGCACAGTTCCTTGAAAGGATACTTGTCGTCTTTGAGCTTCGGATTAAGGATAGCCACAGCGTCAGGGAGTACGTCATCAGGGACATGATGGTCGCATACTATAAAATCGATACCCAACGATTTAGCATAAGCAATCTCATCTATTGCTTTAATGCCACAATCAAGTATGATTATCAACTTCACCCCTATGCTGTGAGCATAGTCGATACTCTTTTTTGATATACCGTAACCCTCATCGTCACGAGTGGGTACATAGTACTCCAAATTAGAGTAAAAATTCAGCAAATAACGGTAAACCAGCGCCACAGCCGTGGTTCCATCCACATCGTAGTCGCCATATACCATTATCTTTTCTTTTGCCCCTAAGGCATCATTCAGACGGGCAACAGCCTTGTCCATGTCCTTCATCAGGAATGGATCGTGCAATTGGCTCAACGACGGATAGAAAAAATCCCGGACTTGCTCCCGAGTTTTTATACCACGTTGAACCAAAAGACGGGCTATAGGAGCACAGTTGGGAAATCGAGTCGCCAGCTGGGCCTCTATCTTGCTTTCTTCGGATGTCAGAGGTAAGTAATTCCATTTACTTATCATTTATGTTGTCATTTTTATTGGCATAAGAAGTAACGCTAACGAGCGTTGTGTGTAGATATAAAAAAATATCATGCCGAAATTCTACGTGATTCGGCAAATAGGCGTTAATTCCTTGTCATGGGTGTGTCTTTTGTTCAATAATAAAGAAACCCCAAATGGAATTGCAAAAACCAGCGGATAAAACTGGCTAACAAAACTTTAGCCAAATACATTTGCCTACCTAATTGGCACAGCAAACACTAATCCACATATTTTACGCAAATATACAGCAAAATGCAATAAAATGCAACTAATTGACGGAATATAATACGATTAATTTTTGGTGGCAACTACTATTTTTTAATAGTAACGTCTAACTGAGGGAAAGGAAAATCAAAACCTGCTTTTGGCAGACGCTCATAAAGCTGTTCTGCCACAGAGTATTTCACGCCCCAATAATCGGCTGTCTTCACCCATGCTCGAGCCACAAGCGTAACATCACTACTGCCCATATCTTCTACTGCCACAAATGGAGGCCGGACTGCTAAGCCCATAACATTGTGATTAGGATTAGTCACAACACGATTATCGGCGCTTATGATTTGAAGAATCAACTTTCTTGCCTTATCCGAATCCGCTCCGTAAGCTATCGACACTTTCCACTCAACTCTATGGTAATCTTCTGCCGAAAAATTATTAACCACACCGGTTGACAAGCCACCATTAGGTATCACAATTCTGTCATTATTATAAGTGGTGATGACGGTGTGAAATATCTGAATTTCCCTTACAAAACCTTTGTATTGTCCGTATTCGATATAGTCGCCCACTTTATAAGGCTTTAAAAGCAATATAAGCACCCCTCCAGCAAAATTCTGTAATGCTCCACTCAAAGCCATGCCAACAGCCACACCTGCTGATGCAAACAACGCTATGAACGAACTTGTCTCAATACCCAATATACCAATTACCAATATAATCAGAAATACCATCAACGTGATTCTTAATAAACTAAGCAGGAAAGATGCAAGTGATGCTTCAATGTTTCTTTTTTGAAGTATTACTTTAAGAATGGCGTGTAATTTACTAATCAAGAACTTCCCCACATAGAAGACAATCACCGCTATAAGCAGGTGGAAAAAGAAAGTCACTACTTGAGTAATGAGACCATGAACCATATCAGCCCATGGGAAACTTTTCAATTCTGAAACACTGGTTGGCGCTTTTTGAATTAGAGAATCCGGGGTTAAGATCGACTGGATTTTTGCCACTTTTGCAGAGTCGGCTACCAATTGGGTTTGTAACAACAGGTAAGGATACATAGTTTCAAATATTATCAATACGCAAATTTAACTAAAAATCGTAAAATCAGCAAAATATTAAAAATAATACAACTAACTTTGCGCAAACAAAATATGAAAGATGAAAACAATCAGTATAATACTCACCCTCTGCTTTCTGCTATGCTTTGGTTCAAGCGTTAATGCCCAAGTTATTTCCTCGCTCAACGAGCAAAACACAAAGATTGCCGAGCCTCAAAAGCCAAAGCCTAAAAGGCAGGTGCAATTTGCGCCAAAAAGCGCATCAAAAGTTTCAATCGACACCACAACTATCTACTACACCTACCTCGATTCTGCGCAAAGGTACATCGACAAAAAAGATTGGAGTATTGCTGAAGATTATATTCGAAAAGCAATTCAAAGCGAGCCTGCTAACCCAAACAATTCTTTATTAATCTCTAACCTTGCCACAATTCAACGCCGCCAGGGCAAACTTGACGATGCTATAAAGAATTACACACTTGCAATCGACATGACACCGAATGCCATCACACTGCTCAACAATCGCGCATCGGTGTATGTGGAGACGAATCAAATCGACAAAGCGTTAAGCGACTATAAAAAGATTATTACTATCGAACCTGATAATGAGGAGGCCCGTTACAACATAGGCATGATTCATCTTGAGAAAAATGATTTCAAAGAAGCCGACCACCAGTTTGAAGAAATATTGAGATATCATCCAGGTTCTCTACTATCGAGCGAAGGAAAGGCCTTTTTGTATAAGACTGCTGGTAATTATGCAAAAGCAGCCAGCTATTTTACAGAAGTAATCAAAGCAGCTCCTACTGCCACTTTATTGGCTAATAGAGCCGACTGCTATTTAATGCTAAAAAAATTGAGCGATGCAGCCGACGATATCAACAGTGCCATCATCATCAACCCTGACGATGGCTACCTCTACTTGCTCCGTGCAAAATTAAAAAAAATGAGGTATGAAAATGAAGAATCTGAAAAAGATATTCAATTGGCTATTGGCCACGGAGTTGACCCAAAAGTGGCAAAAGATGTTCTAAAATAAGTGCCAATTTATCCCTGAAATCATTTTGAGAAACGCCAAAAAGTGAGTAATTTTGTTGTATGATTTCAATGATTGAGCATATAGAATATTTGATGATGAGCCACGATTGTGTGGTTGTACCTGGCTTTGGAGCGTTTATCGCGCAATATACCAATAGTCATAATGATTTTTCAAGTGCAACCTTTACTACTCCTGAGCGCAACGTCAGCTTCAACGCTTCAATCACCCACAATGATGGACTGCTCGCAAACTCCATTTCAAAGAAAGCGTCGATGCCCTACATTGAAGCGCTAAACGTGATAGAGCATGGCATCACTGTGTGCAAGCAGGCGCTAAACGACAATTCTGAAGTACCATTCGGCCATTTAGGCTACTTCTTCAACAACAGTGAAGGCCACATGGAGTTTATGCCATTCCACCACGAGAACGCCAACGATAATTTTTTTGGGCTCAGATCGTTCAGTTTTCCCACATTGGCTGAATTGGCAAAAGTGAATGAGGTGGTCGATGAAAACCTCTACACTGCCGCTGCCGCTTCTATTCCTGCCAGGAAAAACTGGTTTGGCTACAAAGCAATACAAATAGCAGCCTCATTAATTGTGTTGGTTTGCTTGTCGATCGCGCTCACCACGCCTATTATAGTGGATCAACCCTCACATCAAATGGCATCGCTGAATGTGCCCGCACCCACTTTGCCAACACACAAAACGGCAGTAGCCTCACAACCCAAGAAAGTTAACAACCAGGAGGCAAAGGCTGTGAATAATACGGAAACAGCGCAAGATGTAAAAGGTAAATATGCTATTATCATTTGCTCTCTGAAAAAGAAGTCACAAGTTGACCAGTATTTCAGCACCAATAAAGATGTGAACCCATCTAATGTGGTAAAGAAAAATGGCTTTTATATGATTTACTATAGCTGCAACGAAAGCTACAATACGGTGCTTAAAGAAAGCAAGAAGATGTCCAAAAAGCATAAGGAATACTGGATAACAAAAATTTAACGGCAAATCACCATTCTAAAATATTAAGCGAGAGGCTACATTATCATGTAGCCTCTCGCTCATTTTATGAAAAGCAATTTATAAGCAAAGTTTTATCTCCTTCCCTATCGAAAGCTTCATCAGGAATTACAAGAAATCTGAATCTATTTTCTTCAACTTGCAAGAGTGTGTACTGCTTGTAAGAAAATGCGCGAATAATTTTATCTGCGTGAAGCTGAACAGAATGAAGCTTGGGGTTTTCAAACTCTAAGGTTATGCTATTGTCAGAATTTAGAGTGATCGTTTTCTCCGAAACCGACCATACCATTGAATCAGTTAGCATATAATAGAAGTACAGCAACAGCATGATGAATGGCACAGCCACAAACACAAGCATCAAAACAGCAATAAGTATTCGAAGATCAACAACCGACAAACATACTCCCACCAATAATGGGAGCAAGAAATATACCCAATAATCCGACACAAATTGTGAGAACACAATCCGTGCGTATTCTCCACTCGTGATTTTGCATGAAATTGTAAACTTCAAAACACCGACTTTTAATTTTTCTTTTTGTTTTTATTCTGGGCTGAGTATATGGCACGATGCCGGGATATCTCTTCATAGCCCTTGCGATAAGCCTCCATATTCTGTGGTATCAGCACTTGGCAATAGCCTGTTCCGTCCTGATTATATAGCTTAGAAAGATGAACATAATGAGTGCCATTGCCTCGCTTTATAGAAAACACCTCCTTTTCACGATTATTTACCTTATCGCATTGTGGCGAATGATTGTTTTTGCCAGCCCCCACTAAACACTGAGGCACACCGCCTTCCCAAAGCCATACTGGAAAAATCTCAGCACATGGAGGATACCCCAAGCCTACCCACATCGTGGTGAGTAAAGGATTTTCGCCAGGCAGAATACCTTCAACCACAATGGTGGCAGTGGAAATTCGGCGCGGTATAAAGTCCTGGTCCACTACCCACTCTTTACCCGACAGTGTGAAATCTTCATTCAATATGCTATGATAAAATGTGCGTGACAATTCCTCTGTAAAAACAGCGGGTGTGAAGTCGTGACGCATAACGTGTGGAGCTAAAAGCTTTTGTGCGTTTGCCTCTCTCACATAGCCCGCGCCATCGTCCACTCTGCCACTATAAGAGAAATTTGTGCGCACCAATATGCCGTCAGGTGCATCTTTTAAGTCATATTTCACCATAGTAAAGTTGCCGGTTTCAAAGTAAGCGCCATTTCCTTCTGCATCTATCACGCCAAAATTTGCTTCCACGCCTCTGGGCTGTGGCCACGACTTGAGTAAGCGTTCAAAATCGTCAACAGTAGCACACTTTTCTAAAGCCTTACGCATTACCACGCCCTCCTTATCCACGTATTTATCGTCCACATCATCTTTGTTGATATTATACGATGCCGTATTCATGATGGCAAAACCTTTTTCATTAAACCCCATCCAAGCGGCAGTGTCTCGCTTGTCGCGAGCGTCAAAAAGTGCTATAAATTCATAGCACCCCTTTTGTGCTGGGATCCGCTTGATGCGGTTGTTTTGGTCGCTGGTGTCACGATTTTTCCACAAGAGAGGACGACCATTGGCTGTTAATTTACCTGATACGATAGCTGATGTGCACGCCACTGCCTGAACCGCGAAGCTCAAGCACATCATAAGGAACAATCTTCTTATAGTCATATTTGTTGATGCTGTTTCTAACTTCAATTTTTTGTTTTCAAAATTAATAAAGAGAATGAGAATAAGCAAAAAAATGCGTAACTTTGAACTCTATTTTGAAACAAAATGAATAATTACGTTTACTCTATCGACATAAAAGTCCGTGATTACGAACTCGACGCTGAAGGCATCGTCAACAATGCCAATTATCTCCATTATCTCGAATACACACGCCACTGCTTTTGCGAGGAGTGTGGCTTTTCATTCAAACGAATGGCCGACGAGGGCATTGTTCCTGTCATGAGCCACATTGAGGCCGACTACAAAACGCCATTAAGAAGTGGCGACACGATGACCAGCCAGCTTTGGGTGGAAATGAGAGGTGTAAGAATGATTTTTCACCAGCATATCACCAACAAAGCCACTGGCGCTGATGTATTCAAGGCCGAAGCCACCATCGTATGTATTGAAAATGGGCGCATCAGCAGATGTGAAAAACTGAAAGAGGCGTTTAAAGACTATATCAAATGAGTGTCGAAATGCTCTATAAAATGGCGTTTGCTTCGGTGAGAGGCATGGGGGTTGACCTGGCACAAAAAATCCTTGATGTGCTGGGAAATGAAAAGGAATTTTTCGATATCAGCGAGAAAGAACTACGCGCCATCACACGCAGCAGGAGCAAGAT
>JBNMJK010000027.1:0-31342 GCA_050873765.1 Sodaliphilus sp. | reverse complement strand
GATCAGTAGCGTCCCCTCCCACTAATTTGGCTTTACGTCCTTAAAACTGTCAATTTGAAAGTTGGTTTCACTTTTTCAGTACTCTCGGCATGCCGCGCCCTACCCCCCTTTACATCCCATCTAACTTCTAACTTCTAATTTCTAACTTCTAACTTCTAATTTCTAATTTCTAATTTCTAAAATAAAATCGGGCGGCCTGCTTTGAAAGGTCGCCCGATTTGGGTTATTTGGAGTGATTCAGCGAATCACCACGAAATTTCAAGAGGGATTATTTCACCAATTTGCTTGCTGATTGAGTACCATCAGTGTAGGTGGTCACCACGATGTTCACACCGTCGTAAGGAGTGGTTGACTCCATACCAGCCACATTGTAGTACTTCACGCTGCTGATAGCCTTAGAACCATAGATGTCGGTTACACCAGTAGGCTCTGCAGGGATAGTGATCACGCAAGAAGCAGTGGCTTGTGGGTTGCGAACGCAAGTGGCAGTAATTGTCACTACACGGTCGGTAGCGCCCTTAGCTGCAGATGGGAGAATGGTTACCAAACCATTGGCATCAACAGTAGCAACAGTATTGTCGTTAGAAGCCCAGTTCACAGCAGGGTTAGTGGTTTCTGCTGGAAGAACGGTAGCCACAAGTTGAAGTTCAGTAGCGCCAGTAGGCATAGTGTATTCCTCGTAGTTGAGAGAGATGCTTTCTGGTTTCACTTCTGCAGTTGGGTTAAGAATCTTCACCTCGCAAGAAGCCTGGAGCTGTTCGTTAGCCTCGCAGGTTGCAGTGATAGTAACGGTGCAAGGAGTTTCCTCGTTCCAAGAATCTTGCTTGATAGTGGTCACAAGACCATTAGCGTCAACAGTAGCGATAGCTTCGTTGCTTGATTTCCAAATCACGTTAGTGTTTTCAGCGTCTTCAGGAAGAACGGTAGCCACGAGTTGAACAGTTTCACCACCGTTAGCCACAGTAGCTTCTTCCTTGTCGAGAGTGATAGAAGAAGGCTTCACCACTTCAGGAGCCACGAATGTAGCGCCGCACACGCCATAAGCGTCCACGCCTTCCACTGCGTAAGTCACCACAGGTTGAGCGTCAGCGCTCTTGATAGTCTTGATACCGCTCTTGTGGAGTGGGTTGGCAGCATCGTAAGCCACGCTACCAGTAATAGCCTTAGCGTCTGCGCCTACAGGAGCGATGTATGACCAGAACACGTTGGTGCCATCGCCATTGATCTGTGCGATGTTGGCAATTTCACCAGAGTCTTCATTACCGTCAAGAAGCACAGGAGCATCGTCGATGAGCTGGCAGTCGGAGATCTTGAGATCAGCGTTGCCCGCCACGTCGCTACCATCAGCATTCTGAAGTTTAGAGAGTGCGATACGATAGATACCAGGTTTGCAACCGTTAGGATCCTTCTGTACGAACATGTAGTAGTAACCGTTTGCCTCATCGAGGTAAGCAGTCTTGATAATCACGTCTCTGAAGAGAACGTTGAATGGCTGAGTCTTGCCTGCGCCACCATCTGCATAGATGTCGGCATCGCGGAAGCGGGTCAGACCCACACCGTTGTACTTAGTGGTACGCCAGTAAATGCCCTTGCTGTCGCGAGCAAAGCCACCAGTGATAGCACCCCAGCTCAGAAGATCTCCATAGTAAGGAAGCCATTGGTTCTGGAACAAGAAAGGCTGTGAGCCATAGAGGCCAGTGGTGTCAGCATTGAGCTTGTGCACACCCACATTACGGTCAGCGATGTAGATGTTGTTGGTGCTCTTGTCAATCATCATAGAGAATGGGTCTTCACTTGGAGCGTAGCCAACGTTGTTGAGCACAGTCACGCGGTAGAAGATGCCATTAGTGTTGTTCACATAGAAGAGCTCACCATCACCGAGTGGCTGGTTAGAATCTTGGTAAGTGAACTTTTCGCCTGCTACAGCCACATAGATGCGGTTCTTGTAGCTTTGGAGAGTGAGTGCGTGAGCACCAGTAGTGAATTTGGTGTCAACGACTTCACCTGCTTCGTTCTTATACATCAGCTTACCATCGGCGGTAGCGAAGTAGAGACCTGTTGGGCAGCCAAGAGTAGCACCGCCGGTCTTGATAGTTGGGTCGGCTTGTACATTGAGGTATTGCCATTGAGCGGCAGCCTTGTATTTTGCTACAGCTGAAGAAGCCACCTTACATACCACGTTGCCCTGGTTTTCGTTAAACACGTTAGCGGCAAGGGCTGGAGTGTTGCCATTGAGCACACGGAGAGTCTCAATAGTGGCAGGCACGGATCCTGGTTCCATATAGTTCACATTCATAGGAATCTCCAAGCTCTTCAGAGCGGAGCAGTTAGCAAATGCGTCCTTCATAATGTTGGTAGCTGTGGTTGGGAGTGTAACGCTGGTCAGGCTTGCGCAGTCGGCGCAAACACCTTGAGGAATTTCGTTACGTCCGTCTTCAAACACAAGTGTCTCGAGGGCAGATTTGCTAAAGATGTTAGAACCCACAGTCACGTTGTTCTTCAGTGTGAAGTTCTTGATTGCACTGTTGGCGAAGCCATAGTTGCCCACCTTTTCAAGTGCTGGGAACTCTGCCACGGCGCATGGAGCGTAAGCCATACCATAATTGTCGATAGAGGTGACAGCGGCAAAAGCGTCGGTGCCAACTGTGCCCTGGTGGCCAGTGACGAGCAGACGAGTGCCGTCGGCGCTAACAAGAACACCATTCACCACCTTGAATGAGGTGTTGGCAGCATCCACATTGATGCCGGCAAGTGTAGTGATAGGAGCAAACGCTGCGTTGCCAATTGAAGTGACACCGGCAGGAATGTTCACGCCTGTAATCTTAGTGCTGGCGAAAGCCTGAGTGCCCACAGAGGTGAGGCTTGCAGGAAGTGTGATTTCACCTACGAGGGCTGAGCCTTGGTAAGCGTTGGCATAGATAGTCTGAACCGATGCAGGCAGTGTCAAGGTCTTCAAGCCTGTTTTGTAGAACGCTGTCGTACCCACAGAAGTAACGGCGTCGCCCATAGTGATAGAGGTGAGAGCCTTGTCGCCATAGCAAAGACGGTCGGGGATTGAAGTGATAGTGGCAGGAATTTGAAGCGACTTCAGCGAGGTGCAGCTTGCAAATGCGCCAGCACCCAGTGTAGTAATGTTCACGCCTGGGTTATACACCACTTCTTCAAGAGAAGTACAGCCCTGGAACATTTCTGCGTCGATGTTGGTGAAGTGGCCACCGAAGGTCACCTTCTTCAAAGTCTTCACACCGCGGAAAGGCATGTTAGAGCTTGTGCCCTCATCGAGGTTACGGCCGAAGTAGATTTCTTCAATTGGGCTACTTACCGAGGTGCCAGTCTTAATAACGAATGCGAGCACGCTGATGTTGAATGGAGTGGCAGAATCGGTGAAGGTGATCTTCTTCAGACTGGTCATGCCTTCCCAGTTTTGAGCCACAAATTTTCCGCTCACGCCTGCAGGCACAGTCACTTCAGTGATTGAGGTGCAGCCTTGCAGATAGCCATTACCAATTGAGGTGGCGGTGGCTGGAGTAGGGTCGTTGGTCAGAGCCACGCAGCCCTTGAAGCAGTTACGGCCAATAGTCACACAAGTGGCTGGCAACTTGAGCGAGGTGAGTTCCTTACAGTCGGAAAAAGCATTAGTGGCTGTAGCCACCACGGTGTAAGTTACGCCATTGTACTGTACCGTTTCTGGAATCACGATGTCGCCCTTGTAGAAAACGGTGTCGGGCTTTACGGTGTAACGCTGAATGGTGGCCTTAGAGCCTGTGTTCTTGTAGTTGATGCCATCTACAGTAAAACTGAGAGCACCAGCCTCATGAACAGCAAACACGCTGGCAAGGCCAAGAAGCGCCACACGCATCCATGAAGTAGAAAATCTTTTCATGTTTGAAGTGTTGTTAGTTATTAATTAGTTAATATAAAAAAGTTGTTTTAAATCGTAGTTGTGTACGAATCTTGCAAGAGGCTGGCGCACTAATGGTGATGGCACAGCCCATTTTAATCCAACCACAAATATAAGCATTTTTTTTGTTTGTTGGCACATTATTATAAATAAAATTGCAATCAGCCCACGGCTTATTATTCAGATAGGGGCTATCAATAGGCCAAGGTGTGGACTGGCTGGCACTTTTATTTTGATAATTAGCTGGGAATTGGTAATTTTGCTTTTCATCAGTAAAAGTTACTCACCGGATATGAATATGAACTGGAACCAACTGATATGCGACAAGCGACTGGGCTTGGAACATTATCACGACAGCAATAAGGGCGGCGTGCGGAGCGATTTTCAGCGCGACTTCGACCGACTGGTGTTCTCATCGCCATTCCGCCGACTGCAAAACAAGACACAGGTGTTTCCGCTCCCTGGAAGCATTTTCGTGCACAACCGCCTCACCCACTCGCTTGAGGTGTCGTGCGTGGGTAGGTCGCTCGCCGGCGAGATAACGCTGCTCCTGGCCGAGAAATACGCCTCCGAGCCTTGGGTGAAGTGCATGGACGCCGTTCCCGAGATTGTGGCGGCGGCTTGCCTTGCCCACGATTTGGGCAACCCTCCTTTCGGGCACTCTGGCGAGAAGACTATCGGCGCATATTTCAGCGAGGGAAAAGGAAAACTGCTGAAGCCAAATTTCACGAATCAGCAGTGGAACGACTTGGTGCATTTTGAGGGCAACGCCAACAGCTTCCGCTCACTCGTGCACCAGTTCAAGGGACGGCGCGTGGGCGGATTTGCCATGACCTACAGCACCCTTGCCTCTATCGTGAAATATCCCTACGCTTCGCTTTATGCTGGCGAGAAGGGCAAATTCGGCTTTTTCTCCACAGAGCAGGCGCTCTTTGAGCGAATAGCCTCTGAACTGGGGCTGCTCAAGCTGGCCGACGGGCGCTACTGCCGCCACCCTTTGGTGTATGTGGTGGAGGCCGCCGACGACATCTGCTACCAGGTGATGGACATTGAAGACGGGCACAAGCTGAAAATCATCGACACCGAGGAGACTATCGGCCTTTTGATGGCTTTCTTCAACCCCGACCGCCAGAGCCACATTCGTGGTGTGATGAAGGACTTGGACGACCCCAACGAGAAGATTGCCTACCTGCGCTCAAGCGTGGTGGGACTTTTGGTGCATGAATGTGCCAGCGCATTCGTGAGCGGTGAGGAGCAGATGCTGCAAGGCTCCTACGAGGGCACGCTGATTGAGCACCTGTCGCCTCTCGCCGTGGAAGGATACCGACGGTGCAGCGACTTGGCGCATCAAAAACTTTACCGCGCCAGCTATGTGACCGACATCGACCTTGCCGGTAACCGCATTATCAATCTTCTGCTCGACAAGCTGATCGATGCCGTCATTCACCCAGAGCGCAACTATTCCCAGCTGCTGCTCAACAAATTCCCTGAGCAATACGACGTGCGCGCCGCCAGCCTGTTTGAAAAGATACAGGCCGTGCTCGACCACATCAGCGCTATGACCGACGTGTATGCGCTCAACCTTTACCGACAATTATGTGGCATTTCGCTACCTACTGTATAACCCCAATAATTTTTATCGACACGCTACGCAATGAAACAAATTATCACGCATCTCACCGACAATGATGCCTACACTTTTAGTTGCCTTTACTATATTCTGCAAAAATACCCTCGCGCCGAGGTGGAATACACGTTTTTCGACCGCAACCACACTCAGTACCCCGAGGGATTTGCCGATCTGCTCCAAGAGCAGGTGAACTATATGCCTAATGTGCAAATCACCGACGAGGAGGTGGCATTTATGACCCGAAAAATGTACTACCTCCCGCTCTGGTTCTTCACGCTGCTCCGCGGCTATCGCTTCAACCCTAAGGAGGTGAGCATCAGCCAGGACGAAAACCGCGAGCTTCACATCACCGTGAGGGGCAAATGGTTTTCCACCATCATGTGGGAAATGGTGCTGCTCTCGTGCATCAGCGAACTCACCCACACGCTCAATGGCGATGTGGATCGATACGACGCTGCACTTGAGGAGCGCAGAAGCAGGGAAAAGGCCCGGAAAGCGCTCTCTGGCGGATTGGCTATCAGCGACTTCGGACAGCGCCGCCGCTTCACCAAAGCGCATCATGATATGGTGGTGCGCACTTTCAAAGAGGAATACCAGAAGGGCGGCTACACCGATGAGCAGGGTGAGTTCCACAAATGGAATGGCACGTTCACGGGCACCAGCAATGTGTATCTGGCCATGAAATACGATCTCGTGCCCATCGGCACCATGAGCCACCAGCTTGTGTCGTTTGAGGAAAATGTGACCGGCGTGTTTGAGTGCAACTTCAATGTGATGCGCAAATTCAGCGATGTGTATGACGGCGACAACGGCATCTACCTCTACGACTGCTTTGGCGATGAGGTGTTTTTCAACAATCTATCCAAGCGTATGGCCATGATGTACAAAGGTCTGCGTATAGATAGCGGCAAGGAAGAGGAGCAGCTGGAGAAGATTATCAACAAATACAAGTCGCTCGGCATCGACCCTGCCACCAAGCAAGTGGTGTACAGCAACGCGCTCAACATCGACCGCGCCATCGAGCTGCACAAATACACTGCCGGCCGCATGATGGACAGCTACGGCATAGGCACCTACCTCACCTGCGACGTGACCGGTTGCCAGCCGTCGAACATCGTGATTAAGCTCACGAAGAGCCGTATCACCGAGCTGCGTGAATGGCACGACTGCATCAAGCTGTCATGCGACCGCGGCAAAGTGCTGGGCAACACCGAAAAGTGCCAATACATCCTCAAGCTCCTCGGCGAATAGAACGCGACGATAAAAGTACCCCCATAACGGGCGGAATATATTTGGCTTTTCGGGGTGGAAATAATTAAGGGTGAAAATTTCCATTCGCCTCCAGGCGGGCGCGGCTGCCGCGTCACAACTTTTATTTTCAAAAAAAATTAGAGGCGGCTGCGTCAGTTAAATGATCGACGCAGCCGCCTCTATTATATTTTTCTCACCAGATAATCTACTACTTAAAGAAGTAGGTGGCGTTTACAAACCATGTGCGATTTTTGGCGTTGTGCTCCTCAAGCAGCTTTGTGCGGCACGTTTCGCCTATGCCAAACTGGTAGCCGGCCTTCAGCTGCACTTTCTGAAAGAGTTCGCAGCCAATGCCCATTTGCATGCTAAGGCTTAGCTTGGTGTAGCTCAGCTGGTCGGCACATTTGCTGTGTCCAGCCAATATAGAAATCACAGGACCGGCAAAAGCCATCGGCATAAACGTGCTCTCAAAGCCATTCAAATTGTGATAGCGAAATTTCAGGTTGATAGGAATGTCGATATAATGGAAAGTGGCAGTCTCGGCACCCACGCCCATCGACGACCATGCCTTTTTCTCCTCAAAGTGAAGTTTTGCGTTGCGCATTGAGTAGAGCAGGCTTGCGTCCACACCAAATCCTATGCCCGGTATCATCAGTTCGCCCATAATGCCGGCATTGCCGCCCACCATCTGTCCGCTGGTGAAAATGTCGGTCTGCCCAAAGTGCAATTTATTATGATTCACTCCCACTGTGGCGCCAAGGCGTGTTTCGGCGCTCATATTGATGGAAAGCACAGCTGCCAACGCTATGGTTATTGAAAATAAGAATTTCTTCATTTCTAATATCTTGTAACACGTAAAAATTATTTACAAAACTATAACAAATTATCCGTTTGGGCAAACCATTTCAGCATTTATAACAATTCCAGACCGCATCACTGTTCGCTATTTCGCTTTTTTCGCATCAAAAAAAGAGAGAGAGCCACTCATCGGAAGCCCTCTCCTATTAGTTTATTGTGCGGCAAATGGCCGTGGAAATCAGAACAAGTAGGCGGCGGTCACCGTCCAGGCGCGGTCCTTGGCACCCGACTCCACGCCCGATATGCCAAGCACATTGCTGATGCTCTTGCTGATGCCCATATTGTAGGCGGCTGCCACCTGCACATGCTTCAGCAGTTCCACGCCCAAGCCCACATTCCAGCTCACGGTAGTGCTCTTATATTCGCTGCCGTATTGCGACTTTTTGTCGCCCACATTGAATGAGAACTCTGGGCCGGTGAAGGCAAACGGCTTCACAATCTGGCTCACCACGGGCAGAGAGAGCTTGTATTTCAAGTTCACCGGCACCGATATATAGTCGCGCACGCCCACTTCCGTGTCGTTGATGGCACCGCTTCGGCGAGTGTACATGGCCGAGGCGTCCACAGCCAGGCCCAAAGGCAGGTTCACCTCCATCATCAAGCCTCCAGTGAAGCCTGTGCGGTTCTCCGACTTGAAGTCCGACGAGAGGTTGGACAAGTGAATAGAGTTCAGCCCCACACCAGCCTTCACGCCAAAGCGCAATTGAGCGTTAGCGCCGATTGCCATCATGGCGACAGCAAGGATTAAAATGGTCTTTTTCATCATCGTGTTTTATTTTTTACAATTAATATTCTCGATGCAAAAATAAATATTTTTTCTGAATCTCACCACATTTATGCCAAAAGGCGGAAGTTTAGCGCACAAAAGCATTAACTTTGCGTGGTAAAAAAAATTACGCATCATTGATTACACCATCATCATCAAGTGCATTATGAACAAAACTACAGCAAAGACAATATTCACACGCCAGTACATTGCCATTCTGGTATGCGCCATCTGCGCAGTGGTGGCTTTTTTCGTGATGAAGCCAGCCAAAAAGACCTATTTGAAAGCGCAAGGTGAGGTGTGGACCACAGATTACCACATCACCTACGAGGCCACAACCGACTTGGCCGACTCGATCAGCGCAGTGCTTGAGCGCATCGACAGCAGTGCCAACGTGTTCAACAAGCAGTCGCTCGTGGCACGCATCAACGCCAACTCCACCAACCGGGCCGACAGCATTTTCATGCGTATGTATGACTGCGCCATGAAGGTGAACCAGCAGAGCGGCGGTGCCTACGACCCCACGGTGATGCCGCTGGTGAACGCATGGGGATTCGGCTACAAGCATGGCACGCCACCCACAGCATCGCAAATCGACAGTCTGCTCCAGTTTGTGGGCATCACAAAAACGCGGCGTGAAGATGAATTGGTCATCAAGGCCGACAGCCGCATTCAGTTCGACTTCAGCAGCATAGCCAAGGGACTCGCCTGCGATGAGGTGGCGCGAATGTTAGCCCGCAACGGTGTGGAAAACTGCATGGTGGAAATAGGCGGTGAGGTGGTGACTAAAGGCGTGAACGAGAAAGGCACGCCGTGGAACATATCCATCGACATGCCCGTGGAGAGCAACCAGGCCACCATACACGAGTCGGCACTCGTGGTGGGCATCAGTGGCAAAGCTGTGGCCACCAGTGGCAACTACCGCAAATATAAGCAGGTGGACGGCAAGAAGGTGTCGCACATCGTGAATCCCAAAACAGGCTACAGCGAAGCGTCAACCCTGCTCAGCGCCACTGTTGTGGCTGCCGACTGCATGACTGCCGACGCATGGGCCACGGCGTGTATGGCAATGGGCACAGAGCGCACCCAAGCTCTATTTGCGGGGCGCACCGACCTGGGCGTGATGACCATTAGCACCGATGCCAAGGGCAATTACATTGTGTGGAGCAACAAGCCCTTCGCCGCCCTCCTCCCCAAATAGTTTGCACTGAGATAACAAGAATATGATTCTGTGTAAACTCTCTCTGGCACAGCATCAATTCTGAGCCCCACATATTTCTACTGAGCCAAGCACAGCCCGTGCGTCCGCACCCACCGTGCGCATAAAAAGCAAAATCCGCACCCCTCATCTTCTGAAAGGGTGCGGATTCGTTTTTTCTCATTTATTGAAGCAACGGCTCCGATACCGTGGGCGCTGACGATAAGATTGTCGTTCATTCCACCTCACACTACCTGGAGAGGGGGAATGGTCAGTCGTCTTGTTGCTTGTTTTTGCGCGAGCGCTGCTCCTTCTTGCTGTGCGAGCTGCTCGTGTCTTTTTCTTCTTTGAGGTCGATTTCATTGTGGTCCTTGTCGATCACCTTATACTGAAGGTAGGCAAGGCTCTGGTCGGCCATCACTTTAAACCTGCGTCCAAATTCACGACGCCACTTGAAATATTCGCTGAAAACGCCTTTTTTCAAATAGGCTTCAACAAATGGGTGGACATACATAATAAAGTCTTTCACTCCGAGCGAATTCACAAGGTAATCCACCTTGTCTTTCAGCATATCGGTAAAAAGCAGCGACGGCATCACCTCGCCCTTACCTCCACAAGAAGGGCAGGTTTCGGCTGTAACGATGTCGAGAGCCGGGCGCACGCGCTGGCGTGTGATCTGCATCAGCCCGAACTTGCTCAACGGCAAAATATTGTGCCGCGCACGATCCTTTTGCATCACTTCACGCATGTGGTCGTAGAGAGCCTGCCGGTGCTCGCTCTTGGCCATGTCGATAAAATCGACCACCACGATGCCGCCCATATCGCGCAGGCGAAGCTGGCGTGCTATCTCGTCGGCGGCGAGCAGGTTCACGTCGAGCGCATTGCTCTCCTGGTCGTTTGAAGCCTTTGAGCGGTTGCCAGAGTTCACATCTATCACATGCAGTGCTTCTGTGCTTTCTATTATTATGTATGCTCCCGACTTAAACGATACCGTTTTTCCAAACGACGATTTGATTTGCCTCGTGATATTGAACTTGTCGAAGATAGGCACATCGTCGGTGTAAATTTTCACGATGTCGGCACGGTCGGGGGCTATTAGGCTCACATAATTGTGCAGCTGGTCGTAAATCTCAGCATTGTTCACATAGATGCTTTCAAAGTCGGGGCTGAAAATGTCGCGAATCACGCTCACCGCCCTGCTCTCCTCCTCATACACCAGTGCCGGTGGAGTGGAGTATTGGAGCTTGGCGATGCTGTCTTCCCAGCATTTGACCAGCACCTTCATTTCAGCATTCAGCTCGGCAGCACGCTTATTCTCGGCCGAAGTGCGAATAATCACCCCGAAGTTATGGGGCTTGATGCTCTCCACGAGCTTGCGCAGACGCATCTTCTCGGCTGAGTCCTTGATTTTTTGCGACACCGAAATTTTGTTGTTAAATGGTATGAGCACCATAAAGCGACCCGTGAAAGTGATTTCGGTGGTAAGGCGTGGGCCTTTGGTGGAAATGGGCTCCTTCACTATTTGCACAAGCAGCTGCTGGCCGGGCTGAAGCACGTCGGTTACCGAGCCGTGCTTGTCGATGTCGGGGAGCAACTTGAATTTCGACAGCGAAGGACGCTTTTCCGGTTTTGCGAGAACCGATTTAATGAACTCTGAATACGAACTGAATTGTGATCCTAAATCAAGGTAATGAAGGAATGCGTCCTTCTTATGGCCCACATTCACGAATGCGGCATTAAGGCCGGGCATCAATTTCTTTACCTTGGCAAAGTAGAGGTTACCGACGGCATAGGAAGCGTCTCTCGACTCCTTTTGCAGCGACATTAGGCGTCCGTCTTCCAGGAGCGCGGTGGAAATGTCGGTCGGCTGTACGTCAACTATTAATTCACTTCTCATTTGATCTGAAAGGGAATTTTAGCCATCTAAAAAAAACAACAAAGAACAAACTCTCCTCGTTTCCAATTCACTGGTGTGCTGGCGCTCGAGTTACCGAGACCTTTGCCAAAGGGAGTTTGCTCTCAGTATGTGTGACTTAAATAGAAAGATTATTTCTTATTTTTGTGTCTGTTCTTTCTAAGTCTTTTCTTGCGCTTGTGCGTAGCCATTTTATGGCCTTTTCTCTTTTTTCCGCTTGGCATTTTTACTTAGTTTTAAATGATTAAAAAAATTATTTTATATGTTTATTGTAATTGTTTCTCAATGATCAGCTCACCCCACACAAGAGATGAATAGTGAAGAGCCTGTTTTGATTACTTCTTCACTTGCTCCATGAACACCTTTGCTGGCTTGAAAGCAGGAATGTTGTGCTCAGGGATAATCATAGTGGTGTTTTGAGAGATGTTGCGGGCAGTCTTTTGCGAACGGGTCTTTACGATAAAGCTACCAAAACCGCGAAGATACACGTTTTCGCCATTCGACAAGCTGTCCTTAACTGTTTCCATGAACTTTTCAACAGTTTCAAGCACGGATGCCTTATCAATACCTGTTGCCTTTGAGATTTCGCTAACGATGTCTGCTTTTGTCATTTTAGTATTGTATGTTTATAATATGATTTAATAATGTTATCTATGCTAAAATAAAGACCCTCTTTGCCAAGGTTGATTATCAATCATTTACGTACGAATATCAGCCTCATTAAAAGTGGTCTTCGATTTTGCAAGTGCAAATATCGCACTTTTTTTTGAATTAGCCACTAACATTGGGCATTTTTTATCAAGAAAAAGTGATTTTTCTATTTGTTTATGAATTTTTTAGCACACTTTAAGCTATGCCCTGAAAGCCTACATAGCACAGGCGCACCAACTGCTGGCGCGCTCAGCCTCCGTGGCTTGCGACGGGCGCCTCTTGACGGAACGTGTGGAGCGCCACTTCAGTGCCGTCGAAAGTGGCGTAGGTGTTTTGGCTTATCCAGTCGCCCAGCATGGTGAGGGTGCGGCCCTGCCCGTCAAGAATGGCGTGCTTGGCAAGGTGCAGATGCCCCATCACATAATGGCGCACTTCGGGGTGGCTCTCCGAGTAGGCCTTGGCAAACTCCACCAGGCGGGTGTAGCACACCTCTATCTCCTTCTGCACCGCCACGGGCTGCCGACGGGTGCGATTGCTCGACGACCAGCCATGGGCTATGCCATAGGTGAGGCGCGGGTGCAGGGAGGCATACAGCCATTGGCACACGCGATTGTGGAAGCACCAACGCATAAAGCGGTAGCTGGGTGGCTGATAGCCCACGTCGTCGCCGTGGCTCAGCAGAAACTGCACGCCTTTTATCTCTTTCTGCACATAGCCCTTGTACACGGTCACGCCTATTTCATCGCGCAGATAGTCGAAAAGCCACACGTCGTGGTTTCCCGTCATCCAGTACACCGGCACGCCGGCATCGGTGAGCCGGGCTATGGCGGCGAAGAAGCGCACATAGCCACGCGGCACCACATTCTTGTATTCATACCAGTAGTCAAGAATATCGCCCAGCAGATACACTTCCTCGGCATCAGCGGCGATGCTGTCGAGAAAGCAGACCGCCGCAAGCTCCTTCTGCCGCGGATTCTGAAAATAAGTGGCGCCCAAGTGCAAGTCGCTGATGAAATATATCATATCAATCCTTTACCCTATATATAAAAAATACGGAAGTGTGGTGCTTGCTTACAACATGCCAAGCTCAAGTTTAGCCTCGTCGCTCATCATGCTCTGGTCCCATTCTGGCTCATACACCAGCTGCACATTCACACTCTTCACGCCTTCGATGCTCTCCACCTTCTGGCGTATGTCCTCAAACAGGAAGTCGGCCATCGGGCAGTTGGGGGCTGTGAGCGTCATATCTATCGACACATTGCCGTCGTCGTCGATGTCAATTTTATAGATAAGGCCCAGGCTGTACACATCAACCGGAATCTCTGGATCGAACACCGTTTTGAGCATCTTCACGGTCTCTTCTTCTAAATGTAGTCGTTGTTCTTCTGTCATAACTGTGCAAAATTACGATTTTTTCGTGAATTACGTGGCTATAAGAGCTGCTTGATTTCATTCAGCGAGGTCACCACCGCATCGGCGGTGCCTTCCACAGGCGGCAGACCATGCACATTGAAATAGATGGTGTGCCAGCCGGCTTCATGCGCTCCACGAATGTCGGCATCGGGGTTGTCGCCTATCATCACCGATGTGGCAGCCTCTGCTCCACACAGCTTCAGCGCATAGTCGAATATGCCGCGCATGGGCTTGGTGATGCCGCAGTCGTCGCTGAGCACATTCCGGTGAATCAGGTGGTCGATGCCTCCCGATTTCAGCTTTTGCTGCTGCGTGCCGTTGAAGCCGTTGCTGAGCGTGTTCACGTCGTAGCCTTTAGCCACCAAGTATTCAAGAAGATCGCGTGCACCGGGCAGCGTGGCTGTCTGCAACGCTAAAAACCTCAGGTACTCCTCGTCGAGCAGCCGGCTCATCTTTTCCTTGTCGCCCTCGTAGCCACACACTTCCAGCGTGTAGCGAAAGCGCTCATTGATTAAATAGTCCTTCTCAATCAGTCCATGGTGATAGAGATCCCACAGCTCCAGATTTTTCTTCAAATACACATCGCGGAATTGCTCATAGGGGCACAGCTGATTGAGGTGAAACACGTCGAACGTGTGCCGTAACGCCAGTTTTGAGTTTTCGGTAAACCACCACAGTGTGTCGTCGATATCCATAAACACCGTGGTTATGCCGTCCATTTTCTTGTTCATACCGCAAATTTACACATTTTCCGCCTTTATTTTGGCATATAATAGAGTCAGAATAGAATTTACGCTTTATTAACACTTCAACACAAACAAACACATAATCATCTCTTATTCAATTACTTAAACTATTTTTAAAATTTCGCTGTTCAATTAAAACCATCACATATCCTTTTAATCATTTGGTGGATTCGGTGAAAAGCCATACCTTTGCAGTCCTAAATAAAAACCTAAAACATTCTTTTTACCTTTTTTCATCAATACCGATGATTAAGACTTAAATAGCAATTCTTGACGAGAGGGTTGCTATTTAATTTTTTATTCCCACCGTTTTTTTCTATCTTTGTGCATCTACGCATCTAATCATTTCACACAAATCGTATTTGAATAAAACATAGAAATGAAACACTACGCTATAATTGTGGCTGGAGGAAGTGGCACACGGTTTGGCAGCCACATTCCCAAGCAGTTTTTGCCCCTATGCGGAAAGCCTGTGCTCATGCACACCATTGAGCGTTTTGCCCAATGCCCTCACACCGAGGTGGTGGTGGTGCTGCCTGAAGAGCAGCGCCACTACTGGCAAGAGTTGTGCCTTCAGCACCATTACACCACCCCACACCGCGTGGTCAGCGGTGGCGACAGCCGGTTTCAGTCGGTGAAGAATGCACTGCTCTCGCTCTCCTTCACCAGTGCCGACATAGTGGCGGTGCACGATGGCGTAAGGCCACTTGTATCGAAGTCGCTAATTCTCAGCACATTCGAGGTGGCAAAAAAATGTGGAGCGGCCATTCCTGCCGTGGCGGTGACCGACTCTATCCGCAGAATAGGCGAGGACGGCACTTCGTCGGCGGCGCTCGACAGGGCATCGCTTAGAGCCGTGCAAACGCCACAGACATTCCGGGCACAAGCTTTGCTGAAGGCCTACGATGTGCCCTACGAGCCCTTCTACACCGACGATGCCTCCGTATATGAGCACGCTGGCGGTGAAGTGACCCTCGTGGAGGGCGAAAACACCAACATCAAAATCACACACCCCATCGATATTGCCATCGCTGAACACATTATTCATCACCAGTCATGAACAGCCTCACCCATTACGATATTAAATACCTTTCCGGTGTAGGGCCTAAAAGAGCCGAAATCCTCGCTAAAGAACTCGACATCAAGAGTTTTTACGATATGCTCTATAATTTTCCGTTTCGCTACATCGACCGCAGCACCATTCACCACATTTGCGACCTCAAAGGCGCCGACATTCCCAGTGTGCAGCTCAAGGGGCGCTTCATCAGCTTCAGCACGCATGGCGAAGGCGCACGCCGACGGCTGGTGGGACTGTTCACCGACGGCACCGGCACCATGGAATGCGTGTGGTTTCACAAGGTGAAGCAGATTGAGAAATCCTACCACACGGGGGTGGAGTATATTGTGTTTGGCAAACCCTCGCTCTTCAACCGCACCTACAGCATTGTGCACCCCGAGGTAGATGCCTACCAGCAAAACGCCGGCCCGGCAGGAATGGTGGGTGTGTATAACCTCACCGAGAAGCTGCGCAACCACGGCTTCTCGTCGCGCCTTTTCCAAAAGCTGGAAAAGAATCTGCTGGAGAGCGATGCCGTGAAGCGTGCCCACGACCCGCTGCCACCAAGCATTTTGCGCTCAAGGGGGCTGATGCCCAGCTACGAGGCTGTGCATAATCTGCATTTGCCCACAAGTCTGGACGCGCTGCAAAAAGCGCAATACCGCATGAAATACGAGGAACTCTTTTTCCTTGAGCTCCATATTCTGAAAAACATCAAGGGGCTGACCAAGAAGTTGCCCGGACACGTGTTTGCCCATGTGGGAAATTATTTCAACACGTTCTACAGCCAGCACCTGCAGTTTCCGCTCACCGGTGCCCAAAAGCGCGTAATCAAGGAGATTCGCGCCGACATGGGCAGCGGCAGGCAGATGAACCGGCTGCTGCAGGGCGATGTGGGCAGCGGCAAGACTATCGTGGCATTTTTTACGGCGCTCATTGCCCTCGACAATGGCTATCAGGCCTGCATCATGGCACCCACCGAAATCCTTGCCACACAGCATTTTGAGGCCATCAGCGAAATGGCTGAAAAAATAGGCGTGAAAGTGGGGCTGCTCACCGGCAGCACGCGCAAGCGCCAGCGCGAAGAGATACACACGGCGCTGCTCGACGGATCAATGCAGCTGCTCATCGGCACACACGCCCTGCTGGAAGATGTGGTGCAATACAAAAACCTGGGCCTGGCCATCATCGATGAGCAGCACCGCTTCGGCGTGGCGCAGCGCGCAAGGCTGTGGAAGAAAAATGCCACACCTCCGCATGTGCTTGTGATGACCGCCACCCCTATTCCGCGCACACTGTCGATGACGGTGTATGGCGACCTCGACGTGTCGGTCATCGACGAGCTTCCCCCTGGGCGCAAGCCTGTGGGCACCTATCTGCGCTTCGAGAATCAGCATGAGGCCGTTTACCGCTTTGTGGGCGAGGAACTGGCTAAGGGCAGGCAAGCCTATATTGTGTATCCCCTCATCGAGGAGAACGAGAAGCTCGACCTTAAAGCCCTTGAGGAGGGCTACGAGATTGTGCAGGAGAAATTTCCGAGCTATTCTGTGAGCATGGTGCATGGCAAGATGAAGCCTGCCGAGAAGGACTATCAGATGCAGCGCTTCGTGAGCAACCAAGCGCAAATTCTCGTGGCCACCACCGTGATTGAGGTGGGTGTGAACGTGCCCAACGCCAGTGTGATGGTGATTGAGAATGCTGAGCGGTTCGGTCTTTCGCAGCTGCACCAGCTGCGTGGACGCGTAGGCCGTGGCGCCGACCAGAGCTATTGCATACTGATGTCGAAGCACAATCTCACCAAGGACACGCGCCACCGCCTGGAGGTGATGACCAACACCAACGATGGCTTTGTTGTGGCGGAAGAGGATATGAAACTGCGCGGGCCGGGCGATATGGAAGGCACACAGCAGAGCGGCATCGCCTTTAACCTGAAGGTGGCTAATCTGGTGACCGACGGCCCTGTCATTGAGCAGGCAAGAGCCGATGCCACAGAGGTGCTGAACGCCGACCCTGCCCTATCCTCTCCCGAGGGAAAAGCGCTCGATGCACACATGCGTATGCTGTTCAGCCACAAGGTGAACTGGGGGCTTATCAGCTGACGGATTCTGCCGCTACGTGCACGTCTTCCATTCTGATTCATCACGCAAAAACGAAGGTGCCGAAAAACTGCACATTTCCATGCATTTGTGCTGATTTTCAGATAATTTAAGAATTAGCTTCATTTTTCAACATTTTAGCACAGCAAGCCATAACTCCCTAAAAATACGGTATTTAAAGCTTTTTAAACACAAAACAGAACACATTTTTACATATTTTAAAGGCACATTTTTTGCCATTCACAGAATATAAAGGTAATTTTGAGCGTTGAAAAATTCGACAGAGATGAAAATCATGTCTGCCTTTGGAGCTTTTTAATTTCCTTTTTCACAGGTTTCTACTCTTATAGGAAATTCCACTATTTATCCTTCCGCTCCATAATTTTTTTATGAATTTGGTGATGCCCTCTCCACTGCCTTTCCCGTATGAAGGCTTCCTCGTAGATACACGCACGGCATCACCCCCTAAACAGAAATATATGAAGTTGAACAGACTATCCACACTTATCCTATCATCTATCATCGCAGCAGGTTTGGCTTTCAGTGCCTCAGCGCAGAGTTTAAGTTCAGTATCAAGCTATCGTAAAGCACATGCCGACAAGTTGGCCCGCCAATCAAAATTCAACGAAAGAATTCACCTTGAAGAAAACCAGAAATACGCCAAAGCGCTTTGGGAAGACATTGAGCCAGAGCCCGACATCTACACCGAAGGCTGGGAAAGTGGACTGGTGAACCCCTATAAGGATGCCAACGTGCCCAACAGCAAGCGCATCAATGTGCGCAACTATGTGATGCCCGTCAAGCAAAACTACCTCACTTCGCCATACGGCTATCGTGCTCGCTTCAAACGCACACACAAGGGTGTGGACATTCGCGCAGCCATCGGCGACACCGTGTATGCAGCATTCAGCGGAAGAATCCGCCTTACAAAATACGAGCGTGGCGGCTACGGCTTCTATGTGATTATCCGTCACGAAAACAGCCTCGAAACCGTTTACGGTCACCTTTCACGCTTTCTGGTGAAGCCCAACCAATATGTGAAGGCAGGTCAGCCCATTGCCTTAGCTGGCAACACCGGCCGCAGCACTGGCCCACACCTCCACTTCGAGACTCGCTTTATGGGCTATGCCATCAACCCTGAGGCCATCTTCGACTTCAGAAACCGATGCACCCACACCGACACCTACCTGTTCACGAAATCCACTTATCAGGAGTCGCGCAACTATAGCAGCAAATAATCTATATATTACATATCATAATAGAAGCAGCACCGAGCTAATAACACATCTCAGTGCTGCTTTTATTTTCATCGTCCCCACACACAGCCAAAATAAATATTTTCAAACAGTCTAAGCCTACCTTGGCTAAAACCCTAAAAAAGACAATAAAGACAAAAACCTATCCAATCAAAAAAAACGATATAAACCGCCATCAATCCCCAAAAAATTGTGCACCATTGTCTCTATAATCGCACCACACACAAAAAACCCTGTGTGATCTGTGTGAGGCACAAAAATAAAAAGCCCAAGCTCCATATTGGTGGAACCTGGACAGCTTTGTTAATGTAAGAGTGTGTGTTAGAGTTGTTTCAACATCTTTTCTGAAGGGTTCTGCGCCACCACCACGCCATGCGGGTCGATGAGCAGAGAAGTAAACCCTTGGTTTTGATTCCACGCCTTCAGCAATTTGGCGCCAGCCTCATTGTGTGCGTAGAATTGTGAGCTTGTGTTCAAACCGTCGAGCTTGCAGATTTCTTTCCACAAAAGCGGGCTTTCATCAAAATTGAGAGCCACGTGCTCAAGCGATTTATTACTGCTGGCAGCCCGGTCGTAGCGAATATTCGCAATTCGGGAATCAGCGTCGGCCGACGACCAAAAGGTCACTACCACATACTTGCCTCTTAAATTCTGAAGCTGCACCGAGTTCGCATCGTTGCCCACCTCAAAGTTTGGCGCTTGCTCGCCAACTTCCACGCCATAGTAGTTGCCACTACCGGCAGAGGCCAAGATGAATAAAACCACAATACCCACAAAAAGAATAAGTGTTTTCTTCATAAATCAATTTTTTCATTTCACAAAAAGGCCAGTTCAAAAGCATCACGCCTTAGGTGCAACAGACCTTCGCCGAGTTTCGGCATCACCGCCACCTCTGTGGCCAGCGGGTAAAAATACATGGCTTTGGATTGCTAACTGAAATGACCACATATCTCATTTACCGCTGCAAAGTTACAACAAAAGTTTTACGAATCCAAATCTTTAACAAAGCAAAACCGACCAACACGTTGATTATATGACATTTGCACTACATGGCCAGTGTCGCAAATACTAAAACGCGAATATTTTTAACTTAAAATGTTAAAACACGCCTATATCACGGCCTATAAGCGCCCATGCAGCCCTCTCACAAAAGAATGTGGAAAACAAGAAGCAGAAATGGAAAATTATCATTATTTTTGTGCTTCAAAAAAAGAAAATAACTACACATGACCACCAACGAAAAAGACGAAATCATCCTTATCAGCATATCCGGCCACGACAAGCCGGGCGTAACCTCAGCCCTCACGGGCATACTCGGCAAATTCGGCTCCACTATTCTCGACATTGGCCAAAGTGATATTCACCACCGCCTCTCGCTCGGCATTCTGTTCAAGACCACAAGCACCCTCAGCGGCGAAATCATGAAGGAGCTGTTTTTTAAGGCCACGGAAATGGGCGTGACCATCAACTACACGCCTATCGCCCTCGACGACTATCAGGAATGGGTGAGCCTGCAAGGGAAAAACCGCTACATCATCACCATACTGGGCCGCGAAATCACCGCCGAGCAAATCTCTGCCATCAGCGGCATTGTGGCACAGCAAGGACTTAACATCGACGACATCAAGCGCCTCACCGGCCGTATTCCCCTCTATGGCGGGGAGAACACGCCACAGCGCTCGTGCATCGAGTTCTCGGTGCGAGGCAACCCTATCGACAAGGAGGCCATGCAGGCGGAGTTTATGCGCATCAGCACCGACTTGGGTTTCGACGTGTCGCTCCAGGAAGACAATATGTATCGCCGCTGCCGCCGCCTCATCTGCTTCGATATGGACTCCACGCTCATTCAAACGGAGTGTATCGATGAACTGGCTATGCGAGCCGGCGTGGGCGACGAGGTGAAAGCCATCACGGCAAGCGCAATGCGTGGCGAAATCGACTTCAAAGAAAGTTTCACCAAGCGAGTGGCTCTGCTGAAAGGGCTCGACGTGAGCGTGATGAAGGACATTGCCGACCATCTTCCCATCACTGAGGGCGTGGACAGGCTCATGCGCGTGCTCAAGCGCACGGGCTACAAGATTGCTATTCTATCGGGCGGATTCACCTACTTTGGCAATGTGCTGAAAAACAGATACGGCATCGACTATGTGTATGCCAACGAACTTGAAATCGACGACAACGGCAAACTCACCGGCCACTACCTCGGTGAAATTGTGGACGGACGCCGCAAAGCCGAACTGCTCACCCTGCTTGCACAAGTGGAGAACGTGAACATTGCGCAGACCATCGCTGTGGGCGACGGCGCCAACGACCTTCCCATGCTCAAAACCGCGGGCCTTGGAATCGCTTTCCGCGCCAAGCCCAAGGTGAAGGAAACCGCACAGCAGAGCATCTCCACCATCGGGCTCGACGGCGTGCTCTACTTCCTCGGCTTCAAAGACTCCTTCATTTCCGAATAATCCCCCCACCAACTGGAGGAAAGACTTTCATCTGACTTTGATAATTGGGATAATACAACATGCATAGAGCCATTCGTTGGCGGTGGCGCTATGTTGTTCCGTAGTTTTAAACAGTGAAATAGTATGGCAAAATTTAAAGTTGAAAATACAGAAATATCTGTTGTCAATGTGCAAAACGAAGATTATATCTCTTTGACTGATATGGCACATAGCCAAATGCAAGAGCATATTATTTTCAGATGGATGAGCCTCAAAAGCACAATAGAATATCTTGGTGAATGGAAAATGCTATATAATCCCAACTTTAATTGTACCGAATTCGGTACAATTAGAAACGCTGCTGGCAGTAACAACTTCGTTCTTTCCGTGAAGTCCTGGATACAAAGAACAGGTGCCATAGGCATCATGGCGAGAGCAGGTCGATATGGTGGAACATACGCTCATCGCGACATTGCCTACCACTTTGGAATGTGGTTAAGCCCACAAATATAATGTTTAAAAATGCGGAAGTTTACACAAACCAGCAACCTTTATGCGTTGGTCCATGGATTATCCAAATTCCAAGTTTAACAATTCCTTTGAAGGTTCGCTTTTTTTAGAAAAAGTGATGACTGGGCTGGGGGATTATTCGGGGAGGAGCTTGGAGGCCTTTGCTCCGAGTTCTTTGATTTTGGTGGCGCGGCTCACAAGATTGCCCCGCCCTTCCGACAACTTTTTCAGCGCCTCGGCATGGGCTTTTTGCGCGCCATCGAGTGCCTTTCCCACTTGATCCATGTCGGCGATGAAACCCACCAGTTTATCGTACATTTTTCCTGCCTCATCGGCAATGGCAATGGCATTTTTTGACTGGCGGTCGCGCGCCCACAGTTGGCTGATGAGCTTCACCACCGATATCAGGTGCGTGGGGCTTACGATCACCACCTGCCGCTTGTAGGCATACTCCCAAAGTGAGGCATCGCCGCTCATTGCCAGCATATAGGCAGGCTCATTGGGCACAAACATCATCACAAAGTCGGCCGAGTCCTTGATGTCCTGGTATTTTTTAGCCGCCAATTCATCTACATGCTTTCTCACACTGGTCAAATGACGCTTCAGGGCATCGGCCCGCTCCACTTCGTCGGCGGCATTCACATAGTCGATGTAAGCCGTGAGCGAAGTCTTGGAGTCGATCACCAGCCGCTTGTTGTCGGGCATAAAAAACACCACATCAGGCCTCAGTCTGCCTCCCTCCTCGCCTTTGAGCACACGGCCATCGGTGTCGCGCGTCATCTGCGTTTCATAGTTCACGCCCTCTTGCAGTCCCGACAGGTCGAGAATCTGCTTCAGCACCATTTCACCCCAGTCGCCCTGCGCCTTGCTGTCGCCCCTGAGGGCAAGCGTCAGTTCTTTCGCCTCCAGCCCGATGTTGCGGTTCATGTCGCTGAGGTCCTTGATTTGCTGCTTCAGTGCCGAGGCATAGCTCACTTGCTCGGTCTTGTAGCTGTCGATTGTGCGCTTCAGACTGTCGAGATTCTCCTTCAGCGGCTTCACTATCGCGTCCATACGCGCGCTGTTGTCGTCGCGGATAGTGCGGCTCTGCTCCTTCAGCAGCTGCTGTGCCACATCTTTAAACACCAGCCTTGAGTCTTCCCTGAGCCGCCGCTGCTCTTCGCCCAAAAGGCGCACCTGCTCCTGCACACGCGCATTTTGCACACGCTCGCGCATCAGCATCGAGGCCAGAACGCCTGCTGCCAGCAGCGCCGCCACCACTACAATGATTAAGATTGTTACCGTCATGATGATTTTGATAGATTTAAATTTGTGTGTCTATTAGAATTTACACATCAAAGTTAGCTTTTTTCGCCCGACAAAAAAAATAGTGATACCTAAAATTGGTGATTTCGATAAAGTTTTTTAATTTTATCCCATCAACTAAAAAAATATAGCATCTGCATCAAGCATTATGGCAAGACTCCACATCTCCACCGACTGGTGGACCGCGCCCACAGAAGCGGAAAACGGCAACCTCATCATGGTGACGGGCCGCCGCGGCCTGGACAATGTGCGCGACACGCAAAAATACATCTACCGCATAGAAATGACCTGGACCTACAAGCCCGACTCGACGGGTATGCCCGACATCGACACCTCCTCGCTGATGGAGAAGGTGCAGGACGCCATTGAGAACTGCTTCGCCAAAGACCCCACCGCTGTGAACACCGGCATCTACACCGGCGACGGCCAGCGCAACTGGGTGTTCTACACACGAAGCCTCTACATTTTCCAGCGTAAAATCAATGAGGTGCTTGCCGCCTTCCCTATGCTGCCTCTCACGTTTGAGGCCGCAGAAGACCCTGAATGGGAAGAATACGATGAAATGTGCCAAGCAGAAATTCAAGACCAAGACCAAGACGACTTCTAACCCCCAATTCAGCCTATGAACCATCTCCTCACCTCTGGCGACAGCCACCTCTACCTCTGGATTATCATAGCCGTGGCCTTTGGCGCCATGGCTGGCCTCATTACAGCCATCTTCACCCATTATGGCAAAGACGGCACAAAAGCACCCTCCACAGCCGACGCCGATGCCGACGACCTCAACGAGATAGAAACCTCTAGCAGCCGAACCGTGGTACTGATCACGCTCGTTTTCACTGTGCTCGGATTCCTCATCTGCTGGGTCACCGAGGCCATGATGCACCGAGGCGTGCTATAGGAGACTGTGGCGGCATCTACTCCGCTTCACCTTGAAGATGGCAAATGCCAGCACCATCAAGAAGCCCGCCAAAGGAATGCAGAAAGGCAGCACAAGCGATGTGTTGTCGGCAATGATGCCCATCAGCAGAAACGCACAGCCGCCCACCGGGGTCATCATCAGAAATGACGAAGCGCGCTTTGTGCGCTGCGCATCGAGTCCCGACAGGGTAAGCGAGAATATGGTGGGAAACATGATCGCCTCAAACGCAAAGTTGAGCACCAGCGCATAAAGCGACACCTTGCCGCCCAGCAGCACGCCCACCATGCACAGCACACTGCCGATGGCGCACAGCAGCAGCACCTTTGTGGGGTGAACGTACTTCATCACCCATGCGCCTAAAAACCTGCCGCCCATAAATATGAACAGCGCCAGCGAGAGCAGGCGTGAAGCCTCCACATTGGTGGCAACCCCCTCGCCCGAAAGGAATATCACAAAATAGCTGTTGATGCTGATTTCCGCCACTTCGTAGGCCAGCAGGGCCAAGAAGCCAAACAGCACCGCCTTGCCAAGTTTGCTTGAACTGGTTGATACCACTTCCTCATCGCTGTCGTTGGTGATTTCGGGGAGCTTCACACGCGAGAACACAATCGCCACCAATATCACCACCACTCCCATCACCACGTATGGCGTGGACACGTCGCCGCCAGAAAAGAGATACTCACCTAAAATGAAGGGAGCAAGCGCACAACCAAGCCCGTTGAACGACTGCGAAAGGTTGAGCCGCGACGTGGCAGTGGCTTGAGGGCCAAGTTCTGTGGCGTAGGGATTCGCCGATGTTTCCAAGAACGTCAGTCCCATGCCTATAATGAACAGGCACACCAAAAATGCGGGCAGTGTGCCTATGGCAGCCCCTGGCACAAACAGCAAGGCGCCCACGGCATAAAGCACCAAGCCGCACACCACGCCATAGCGGTAGCCATAGCGCGAGATAAACAGTCCGGCAGGAATTGCCGTCAAGAAATAGGCAAGATAGGTGGTCACCTGAATGGTGGCCGACTGGGCGATGCTGATGTGCATCACCTCGCGAAAATGCTGGTTGAGCACATCAAGGATAGCCCTGGCAAATCCCCACAGGAAAAAGAGCGATGTGATGAGGATATAGGGAATAATGTATTGCTTTGATGTAAGTTTCATTGCGCTGTTTTGAAAAAAAAATTGTGTGTGTAATCTATATCTGCATATCGGCGAATCGGCGCTAAAGCGCACCAGTGTGTGAATTACGCTGCAAAAGGTCCATGGCACGCATCAGGCTCGACGAAAATGGGCCAGAGTGCTCCAGTTTGATGGTGCTCACCGCCGCGGCAAACCGTCCGGCGTCTTCCACCGAGGCCCCTTGCGCCCTGCGGTAGATGTAGCCCATGGTGTAGGTGTCGCCACAGCCGGTGGCATCAACCAGCAGCAGAGGCTGGTAGGCGGGAATGTCGTAGAACACACCATCGGCAAGAATGATGCTGCCGAAGCTGCCCAGCGAGAGCAGCACCTCCTTCACTCCCCAGTCGGCTATTTTTTGAGCCGCCTTGTGGAGGTCGGTTTCACCGGTAAGCACAGCCACCTCACATTCGTTCACCTTCAGCACGTCCACATATTTGAGTGCCTCCACCTTGTCCTTCCAGTCGATAGGATACACTTCCTCGCCCCTCACATCACGCAAGAAGCCTTGTGCGTCCACCACGAGAGTGCCTTTGGTGTGAAGATACTTAATCACGTCGAGCGAAAAGTCGTCGGGCAGGAGTGTGCCAAGCACGATATAGCGCGCCTCCACATCTTTCAGCTTTTCCACCGTGAACGGGTCGGCCTTGGCCCTCACACGCTGTTTGCGCTCATTCTGGTTCTCACCGTAGATGTTCTCAAAATTCACGGTGCACCGGCTCGGAATCACGTCCACGTCGATGCCCACGCCACGCATGGCGTGCACCGCGCTCATCTCGCTCTCGGCAAGCGAAGTAATCAGCTTGTAGGATAAAGGCTTGTGCCAGCCGCTCGCCGCCTCCGACTGAAACAGCGAATTAATGCCATAGGAGAAGTAAAAAGAAGTGCCACCCGGCATATACACTTCCTGGTTGGGTGTCACTATCTTGTCAAGGGTGATGTGCCCTATGCAGCAAATATCAAGCATAATTATAATTAAGTCGTTTTTATAGTTGAGAGAAGTAATCAGCACCGGCATTGGCGATAAAGAATCGAATGGTGTGGTGCATAGATAAGCTCTGCGTTCAATGCCATTTTCAAGCGCAAAGTTATAAATCATATTCCACACCACCGCATTTTTTTGCGATAATTGTGGCTTTTGCCTTTGTGAATCGGCTGAAACGCTGTAATTTTGCACATAATTTTCATAGGTTACAGATGTTGCGCACCCATTACTCATTGCCCCTACATATCCTCAGCCTGTGTGCAATTGCCCTCGTCACAGTTGCGCTGCTTCCCTCGTGCAGCTCCACCAAGCATGTGCCCGACGGGAAATACCTGCTCGACGACGTGAGGCTGCACATTCTCGACAAAGAGAACGAGAACAGTGAAGTGAGCACCTACGACTTGGCCAGCTATCTGCGCCAGACCGAGAACCACAAGGTGCTGGGCGGACTGAAGCTGCAACTGGCCTTCTACAACCTTTCGGGCAAAGACTCCACCAAATGGTTCAACCGATGGGTGCAGCGCGTGGGCACCCCTCCCGTAATCTACGACTCCACCCTCACCGACGCCAGTGTGCGGCAGCTGTCGATGGCGCTCACCAACAAGGGCTACATGAGCAACCATGTGACCAGCGAGGTGGAGACCAACGCAAAGAAGAAGAAGGTGCGCGTCACCTACAATATCCGGCTCAACGAGCCTTACTATGTGAGAAGCATATCCTACGACATTCCCAACGACACGCTCCGGAAAATCATTCTCGCCGACACCACGCTCTACCCCATACGCCAAAATTCGGTGTTCGACCACAATAAGTTGGAGAAAGAGCGGGAGTTTATCACCGAGAACCTGCGCAACAACGGCTATTACGCCTTCAACAAGGAATATATCACCTTTTTTGCCGACACTGCCGCGGGGTCGCGCGCTGTGGATCTCACGCTCAACACACGTCCTCCACGCACCCTCGCGCGAATGCCTGAATACAAGAGCCACCGCCCGTTCTATATCCGCTCGGTCACCTTTGTCACCAATTACAATCCCGTGACCATGCAAGACGGCCACTACACAGGCAAAGAAACGGAATACAAAGGCATTCACTTCATTTGCGATGAAAACGACAACTATATGCGCCGAAGCCCCCTGTATGAATGCTGCTACATCGTGCCCGGTGAAATGTACGAGGCCAGCAATGTGTCGAAAACTTACACCGCACTCGGGCGCCTCGGGATTCTGAAGTTTGTGAACATCATCACCACACCCGTTGGCGAAATCGACGGTAAGATGTATCTCGACACCTATATCCTGCTCCAGCGCGATAAGTTGCAGAATGTGTCGGTATCGCTCGAGGGCACCAACAGCGAGGGCGACCTCGGTTTTGGTGTGGGCGTAAACTATCAGCACCGCAATTTGTTTAAGGGCGCAGAGGTGCTGAACGCTAAATTCAACACACGCTATGAGAGCATTTCGGGCGACGTGGGTGGCCTTATCAACGACAACTACTCGGAATATTCCGGTGAGGTGGGCATCGTTTACCCTAAATTCAAGGCGCCCTTCCTGAAGCACAGCTTCAAGCAGCGCATTCAGGCCACCACCGAAATCAACACCTCGTTCAGCTATCAGGCGCGCCCCGAATACACGCGCATCATTGCCGGCGCGGGTTGGAAATATGCGTGGAGCGAGAAGCAGAACACCACTCACCACACGCTCAATGTGCTCGACCTCAACTATGTGGCTCTGCCAAAAAGTAAGTCGAACTTCCTCGACAGCATCAGCAACCCCTTGCTGCGCTACTCCTACGAGGACCACTTTATTATGCGCCTTGGCTACAGCTTCTACCACACCAACAAACGCGAGCTCTCGCCCATCAGCAAGGCTTTTCAGCAAGACATCTACACCATTCGTGCCTCTGCCGAAACCGCGGGCAACCTGCTCTACGGCATATCAAAGATGACGAGGCAGCGCAAGGGCGAAGACGACAGCTACAAGGTGTTCGGCATCAGATATTCACAATATGTGAAGATGCAGGCCGACTATGCCTTCACGCACAATTTCTCCGACCGCACATCGCTCGCCATGCATGTGGGCGCTGGCATAGCCATTCCGTATGGCAACTCTTCGGTGGTGCCTTTTGAAAAACGCTTCTACGCCGGCGGTGCCAACAGTGTGAGAGGCTGGGGTGTGCGCTCCTTAGGGCCGGGCAGTTTTGCCACACGCAATTCGCAGAACAGCTTCATCTATCAGTGTGGCGACATTCGCCTCGACGCCAACATTGAGTTCCGCTCCAAACTATTCTGGGTGCTTGAGGGTGCTGCTTTCGTAGATGCCGGCAACATCTGGACCATACGCGACTACGCCGACCAGCCCGGTGGCGTATTTAAGTTCGGCAAATTCTATGAGCAGCTGGCACTTGCCTATGGCATAGGTCTGCGTATGAATTTCACGTATTTTCTCATACGCCTCGATATGGGTATGAAGGCGCACGACCCTGCTTCTGGACAGAACCACTGGCCTATGTTCAGCCCTAACTTTAAGCGAGACAGCGAGTTCCACTTCTCGGTGGGCTATCCATTCTAAGACATGTTTTTTTAGACTAAATAGAACGATACTTTTTGATCATCATGAAGAAATTAGTGATTTTTGACCTCGACGGCACTCTGCTCAACACGATTGAGGACCTTGGACAAGCCGCCAACCACGCCCTTCAGCAAAACGGCTATCCCACCCACAGCATTGCCTCCTACCCTTTCTTTGTGGGCAACGGCGTGAAGAAGCTGATGGAGAGGGTGCTGCCGGAGAACAGCCGTAACGCTTCTACGGTGGATACGCTTTTAAAAGATTTCAAGGCTTACTACGATGTGCACCTCACCGACTATTCCAAGCCTTACCCTGGCATCGCAGAGCTGCTTGAGGAATTGCGCAGCAAGGGGGTGAAGCTGGCTGTGGCAAGCAATAAATACGACGCGGCGGTGAAGCGCCTGATTGAATACGCCTTCCCCAACATCGACTTCGCGGCGGTGGAAGGCCAGAAAGAGGGGGTGAACGTGAAGCCCGACCCCTCTATCGTGTTCACCGTGCTGGCCAAGGCGCATGTGGAAAAGGCCGACACGCTTTATGTGGGCGATTCTGGCGTGGATATGGAAACCGCCCGCAGAGCATGCGTGGATTCGGTGGGCGTGTCGTGGGGATTCCGCCCTGTGAAGGAGCTGAGTGAATATCACGCCGACACCATTGTCAACAGCCCTGCCGAAATCCTCTCTATCGTGGACAGCGGTATTCCCTTAAAATAAACCAGCAACACAACTACTACCGATGGTATGTAGGGGCACACGGCCCGTGTGCCAGCCATCGATGTACATTGCGGCAACTCACTTACATATTCATCGTGTAATACACACCAAATAAGAAAGAGTTCGGCAAAAATAGCCGAACTCTTTCTCTTGTATCTGATGCGGTTGGGAAGGTCACCAACCAGTGTTTCGCTTTCGCGGCTGGCCTACATATTCATGCCGCCGTCCACTTGAATCACCTGGCCACTCACGTAGCTCGACATATCGCTGGCGAGGAAGGTTGCCACATTGGCAATATCCTCCACCTGGCCACCACGGCGCAAAGGAATCTTGGTCATCCAGTCCTTGCGTACTTCCTCTGGAAGAGCGGCTGTCATAGCGGTTTCGATAAAACCTGGAGCAATGGCGTTGGCACGAATACCACGAGGACCCATTTCCTGAGCGATGCTCTTTGCCAAAGCTATCAAGCCAGCCTTAGAGGCGGCATAGTTGGCCTGACCAGCGTTACCGTGAACGCCCACCACCGACGACATGTTGATGATAGAGCCACTGCGCTGACGCATCATGATGGGCACACAAGCGTGAATAAAGTTGAACGCCGACTTCAAGTTCACGTTGATCACAGCGTCCCACTGAGCCTCGCTCATGCGCAGCATCAAGCCGTCTTTAGTGATGCCCGCATTGTTCACGAGAATATCAATTTTTCCAAAGTCGGCCTTGATAGCGCTCACCACTTCAGCAGTCTGGGCAAAGTCGGCGGCATTGCTGGCATATCCTTTGCACTTCACACCAAGAGCGGCAATTTCACTCTCTGTGGCCTTACCGTTTTCATCAATCACGAGGTCGGTGAATGCAATATCAGCGCCTTCTTGCGCATACTTCAATGCTATAGCCTTGCCAATGCCACGAGCGGCACCGGTAATCAGGGCAACTTTTCCTTCAAGTAATTTCATTGTTGTTTCTTTATTCGTTTTATATAGTTAGTTTGGATAAATATTTCCATATCAGTGCGTGTGAAGCGCCGATGGACACACCTTCACCTACGCAGGAGAGTACGGTTTCAGCTTCTGCTTCTGCCCCCATCAAATATCTTCGACCACGCCTCGTCGCCTTGGTTCAGCGCGCTTCGCCAGCCAATGGCTCATGGCACTGAATGCCGTTGAGCAGGAAGTCTTTCAAGTATTCGCGCAGTTTGAGTTTACTGATGCCCAAGTCGGCGAAACTGTCGCGGATATAGTGCAAATCCAGCCCCTGCATAGCCATAAGCAAGATTTCGGCAGTTTTATCCACATGCTTGATGCGAAACACGCCTTGCTGCACGCCTTCGTTGAGAATCTCTTTTAGCAGCACAATCTCCTTGTGCTTGTTCACACGGCGAATGCGGTCAACGCGGCGCACATCAAGGAAGAAGCTCGCTTTGAGCGAACCGTTGCGCCCCACCACCTCCTTCACGGCCTCAAACCGCGAGAAAATGAAAGTCATGAGCTTCTCATCGGGCGGAATGGGCATCGACGGAATGTCGGCAATGCGCTCCACAATGCTCTGCGCCTCACGATTGACCACTGCGTTGAAAATCTCGGTCTTGCTTTTGAAATAAGTGTAGATGGTGCGCCGGCCCTTGTCGCTGGCCGATGCAATGTCGTTCATCGTGGTGTTCTCCACCCCCTTATGGGCGAAGAGCTGACGAGCCACATCTATCAACTTGTCTTTTGTTCTTGAAGCCATCTGTTTTCTTCCGTTTAGAGTTGTGTTCCCCTATCTGTAGAAGTTGTTTGAAACGTTGTAAATAAAAATTTCAATTCACTTATGGAGTGCAAATATAATTATTTTCTGTGTATTATACAAAATTCGTTCCGAAAGCGGAGTGCCTTTCGGAACGAAAATGGAATATCTTTAGCTTTTTTAAAGCAGGGTCATAATCAGAACCTGAGCCGTCACCACGCGCAAAAACATCGTGAGTGGATACACCGTTGAGTAGGCCACAGCAGGAG